>JBLMZU010000158.1:0-9184 GCA_050258995.1 Bacteroidota bacterium | reverse complement strand
GGACTGCCTGGAGTCCGTTCTCCGCCTCCCCGACCAGTTCAATATCCGGCGTGATTTCCAGGACAGCCCGGATGCCTTTTCGGATGATGGCATGATCGTCCACGACCAGAACGTGAATGATCGAATTTTCCTTGGCGTCCCCCACCAAATCGTAAATGGACTGAACTTCCAGCTTGGAAGCAAGCTCTTGTTGCACGCGGTTAATAATGGCCAGCTCACTGGCACGTGGTTCGCAGGTGCTGCTTTTCAGAAAACAGGCGGGCATTTTCAATGGCGATCCCCGTCTGACCGGCAATCGCCTGCATCAGTTCAAGATCGTCATCATCAAAGGTATCCTCCTGTGGCTCTGGATGTCCAAGACGCCGGTGATGCTCCCATTCGTCCGGATCGACACGACAAGCTCGGACCGGGTCAGGCTGCCCCCCATCCAAATATAACGGGGATCGAGAGCCACGTCCTGGACCAGAGCCGTTTCACCTGCTTTCGCCGCCTAGCCCGTAATGCCCTGCGAGACGACTTTCAAATGACCGGGGTTGAACTGAAAGGTGGGATCCTCCCATAAAACACCTGCACCCACCCGGTAGACCACCTCATCATCCTCGATCAGGCCTATCCCCACGTGATATTAATTGAAGGTCTTTTGAATCAATTGAACCACTTGTACAAGCAATTCATCAATGTCCAAAATGGAAGTGATATCCTGAATGACTTCATTCAGGATATGGAACTGGGCATCTTCCTAAATATGCAAGTTCCCATTTCGCCCGGAAGCAGCCTGGAAAGTGGGCATTGTTTCACCTGGAATGTTGGCTGTGAGATGTTCCACAATCATTTTATAACTTTTGTTTCCCGGAATCAACCAACCCAAGGCTGCGGGATTTCCATAATCGAGTTGGTGAGCATTGTATTCACAAATTTACGCGAATTTTTGTGATTTGGAATAAACAAACAGGCAGAGCGCCATGTGAGTACAAGGCGCTCTGTGGCACAATTGAAAGATGTCCGAAAAACATAGTGGAGCGCAGTTACCAGCACCAGGCGAGTGTGATTTCCAGCCAACGGTCAATTACAGTTGGACAGGGATATAACGCTTTAGCGATTATTCCAGAAGCACATCACAGTGGGGCGCTACCACTCTTACACGAACGGATCACGAACCAAAAAGCACTTGAGACGGCTGCCAGTCAATGAGGCTACTTATGTCAATCTCTTCGGATGCGTCCTGTGAGCCTTTGGAATTCAGAGTATGGCACGGTGGTCTTTTTGTTGACGACCCAGATCCTTTCGGCAGATAAACTGCTGCGTTTGTGAAGCATACTGTGTTTGAAAAAGCCCACCAAACTTCTTAAACCAAAAGGAGTCCCGTCTCAACATGGGATCAAGCTCAAGCCAAACCTCCAATATTTTCATTCATATACCAACGTATCCTTCACCGTCAATTGTGAAGCTCTTCGCGCAGGCAGTGCAATTGAGATTGCAGCCAGGAAAAGGGAAAATAGTAACCAAGCGACAATGCCTGTCACCCCATAGGCCGGCTGCATCGGCGCCGAGAGGACTGCCACGCCCACCCCATAGCATAGCACATAAGTGATAGGAACAGAAAGCAAGATGCTGAGCCCCCAACTGATTGAACCGATGAGCATTCCTTCAATGATCACGATTCCTTGAATATCTCCGTTGGAAGCACCGATGGCACGCATTACACCAATCTCGCGCGTACGTTCAAGTACGTTGATGCTCATCGTGCCCATTAACCCCAGTCCACCCACCACCGCGATGAGAACCGCCGTCACCAACAGGAAATATACCAGCAGGTCGGTATTCGTTTTTTGAGACTGATACCAATCGGTGCTGAGCTCAGGCTTCCCGGTCTGGATGCCGTATGATTTATAAGCTGCTACCAATTGCCTGCTGATGTTCCGCTGGGACGTATTATCGTGTTGATTGGTCAGAATGCGCAGGGAGTAGACCTGGTCAGGCTTCCCCATCAGGCGGCTGATATATTCATAATTTACGTACAACCAGGGCGTACCCAAATTCCCGGAGAAGGTGTAAGTACCAACAACCTGCCACCTGGTTTCCTTGTCTTCGATGCTGATGGTGAGCCAATCACCTACCTTGATATCCGGATAGATCTTCAACAGGTGGTTGCCGATCACGATCGCGTTCTCATCGCCTGGCATGAGCCAGCGTCCGGTATTGATGGTCGGATTGATCAGTGTTGAGTTCGAAGGAGGCGCGATGAGCTGGACCTGCGTTCCGATCTCCTCCTTATCCATCTCCAGCGTGCCGATATAAAACGCCCAGCCTTCGGCGCTGGCAACCCCAGGGACACTCTGTGCGATGGGCCCTACTTCCTCGTAGCGGTAGTAGCGATTAAATCCAACATTGATGTCGGCAAGAAAATATCCCTGGGACGACTCAATGTTTTTATCGAGTGTGGCCCACAGGTTGTACACGCTGATGAAGATGGCACCTGCGAGGACGAGGGTGAAAAGCGTCAGGGTCAGTCGGACCCTGCGGCGAAAGACATTCCGGATCGACAAACGCACCGGGCGCGAGAGCCACAGCACAAATCGACCGATCGATCTATCCTTCGTCGTGGCTTTGCTGCGGATGCCGTAATCACTGATTGCGTCCCGGACGGTCATCCGTACGCTGGCATAGATTGGCAGAATGGCTGCCAGCACGGGAATGGCCAATGCTACAGCCGCCTGCTGGAGCAGGGTGCTCCTATATCCAGGATACGGCCCGGGATAGAAATTGAAATACGAAGCGATGCTGCCAGCGACCTTTTCGGCAGCGAGATTGGCAAGTGGGACCGCGATCAGAAGCGCGCACAACCCAAAGAACAAGACAAGGGTCAAATACATGACCAGCAGTTGCAAGGAATCACCGCCAATCGCCTTCATCATGCCAATCTGGCGCGTCTGCTGCGTTATCAAGGCAGTGATTGTGTTGATGATCAGAAATGCACTCAGGAACACGGTCAGGTAGCTGAGAACGCCCAGTACGAAGAAGGCGCCCTTGGTGATTGCATAGGCAAAATGATGGCCGGGTTGGTAGACACTGACAAAATAAACCTCCTCGCCTGCCCGCTTGAGACGGTCGGCAACAGCCTGGGCAACTTCAGTTACATGCACCTGGTCGGTCTGCTTTTCTGTGACGCTGACCAGCAGGGTGTCATAGTAGGTTGGACCACCCAGCCATTCCATTGTCCTGGGCGTCACGTAGGCATTGATGGTTTGACTGAGTGTAAATGGAGTACCGGTTACATCGTGGACATACCCAGCCAGCTTCATCTCGCGGACCCTGCCATTGTTCAACTCCACAGCAACCATGTCACCGGGTTTGTAACCAAGCGAGGCGGCTGATGCATCCACGATCATTTCTCTTTGTCCCAACTGCGGCAGTTTGCTTTGCCCCGTCACTGGCTTGAGCAGGTTGACAGTCAATTTGTTCGGGTCTTCGAGAGAAAAAAACTGAACAGATACACTCTTGCCATTTGTAGGTGCAGTTTTGGCATATAAAGTCGAACGGCCTTCCACAGCCTTCACACCGGGTACACCAAGTGCCATCTTTAGCAGGTCATCATCTAGTGGATAGGCATAGATCTGCGCCTCGGAGGGTTCGGCGGAAAGAAAATCACCGTCCATGCTTTCTGTCAGGTAGAGAGACAGGTTGCTGTTGAAACCCACAGCGAACGCGCCCACTGCAATTGTCATGATCGTAAGGATCGTACGCGCCTTGTTGCCCCAAAAATCCGCCCATATTTTTTTCCATCGGCTGCTCATGATACCCCTCCCGGCCAGGCGCCATTTTCCTCGGCGTGCTTCTCCGCCATTTGATACAGCAGCTCCACAGGCCCGCTCTCCGAAGCACGGACGGATGCTTGGCGTTTATGCTCGTGGAAGTAGGCCATTTCACCGAAGACCGCTCCGGGGCCAAGCGGCAGAGCAATCGCCTCGGCTCGATTCGGACAAGGAACGCTGACATCCACCGAGCCGCTGGTCACAATGTAGAATGAGTCGGCGTAGGCGCCTTCCTCGAGGATGAGCGCGTCTGCATCATATTTTTGGATCCTAGCATCGTGTGTGACTTTCAGTAACAATTCCTGCGGCAATGTATGTAAGGCGCTAGCCACGTGCTCGTTGATGATCTCGCAGTCGGCGATGAGCACGGTCCGATGCGTCTGACTCGCAAGTCCTCTGTCATGGGTGACGACGATGATAGTTTTGCCGTGGGCAACGAGATCTTCGAACAGGCCAAAAATGTTGTCGGCTGTCTTTGAATCGAGATTGCCGGTCGGCTCATCGGCGATGATCAAAGGTGGGTCATTTGCGAGTGCACGTGCAATAGCCACGCGCTGCTGCTGGCCCCCAGAGAGGGCTGTGGGGTATTTGTAGGCATGGTCAGCCAGCTCTACCATATCGAGCAGAGAGAGGGCGCGCTTTTGTCGTTCACGTTTTGGAACCGTGCGGCAAAAGTCCATGGGCAACAAAATATTCTCGATGATCGAGAGTTCGGCAAGAGTTGAAAAAATTGAAAGACAACTCCAAGGTTCCTTCCCCGCCAGCGTGCGATCTGGTTCTCACTCAACTGGTGCACAGCCGTATTGTTTACATACACTTCCCCCGCACTGGGACGGTCGATGCCAGTGATCATGTTGAGTAAAGTGGATTTTCCACTTCCCGATTTCCCAATAATGCCGACAAACTCGCCGGCATGGATCCGCAGGTCGATGCCCTTGAGCGCTGGGTAATCACCCACCGCGGTCTTGTAGGATTTGCTGACACTCTGTAGATCGATCATGGGGTGCATTGCCGGGGTACTTTTTTCCAGTTTCTCACCCGGTTTTCCGAAAGGGAACGTAACCATTGTGCCTCCCTGTTCTTTGGGAAGATGAAGTATGGGTACCTCAGTCGATATTTGCCGGCTCCTTATCCTGCCCTGCACTGCATTGGTAGGAACATTCTGGGGTTTACCATGACAAGAATAACCGGGAAGTAATGCCAGTGCATCCATCTGGAGGGCTTATTGGCATCCACAGAATGACTATCTTTCAAAGATCTCGCGTTCCAGAAAAGTTTGTATAAACTACGCAGTTTGTGGATAGCCTCCCTTTCTGAGAGGGTGCATTCAAAAAATACTGAATTAAAAAGCACCCGCCATCATTAACACAGCTTATCTCCCTCTCTAAATGCCACAATTGAGCGTGCCAGTTTCGAGACTCGATTATCGGCTGTTGCCGGTAAATTATGTCTGTGCAAGAGTTGTCTGGATCAGGCTTTGACCTTTTCATCCTACAATACAGACTGACCTCATCTATACGTATGCCACGTTCAAGCGTAATCTTGTCTGGCTGGTGTTGACATATCTAAAAACGTGTTGTCTGACATTACTTTGAGGATGCCCAGGACAGCATATTGACTTTTGACCACAAACAGCATACACTTTAAGTTACTCCGATGGGGAGTAGCTGCCCAGCTTTTTGGGATCGACAGTCGTCAAGACGGAAAGAGATTTCCCGGCTGTTCGGAATGAAATGCAAGACCATCGCTCTCATTTGGCGTTGGTCTTTTTCGTTGTTTGAGAGCAACTCATGAAACTCCCCATTATGTTCTTCACGGGAAGTCTCCTAACAACTGCCGCTCATTTACTGGTATTTCCTAGAAAAAGTTGGAAAAATATTGGAGGTTACTGGAATAGCACTGTTCAAAGGACAAGCCATGGCATTTTGATCCCTGTCTTGCAGAAAGAACTTGAGCAAAATAACATGAAATGAGCAAAATACAAAATTTCCTGGCTGTCTTCACTCTTTTGACACTTTGCCTTTGCATGGTCAGTGTATGGACCGCGCCTGTGTTTCTTGGGACAGGCACGCCGGTCATTGAATTCACTGACACCGATTTTGATCCGTTGGAATTTGAGGAAGATCTTTTCCTGGTAAATCAGGGCGGCGATGGAATTATTCATGCATTGAATTTGGGAATCGGGGCGATATATTTGAATATGCAACCGGCTTCATTGGCTCGTGTTTTTTCTCCTCCCAAACATTTCTCCAACTAGATAACGTTCGATTCCGCCATAACGGATCCCTGGATTCTATGACGGACTGTCTCGTTTCACGCTCAGTTCACTGGCCTATTACGGCCCGTGATCGTCTGATTGCATGATTTGTCAAAGGAGTCTCCATGTCCCCTCATCATATACAAACTCATCGTATCTCATTTTTACACCGCTACTGGAAGCCCGCCGCAATTACCGCGGCAGGTGGAGCAACGGTTGTGGTTTGGTTCGATGAATTATTGGTGTTTGGCGAAGAAATCCTGGCCTTGATCTTCCTGCCGCTTCTGGCGGGAGTGATTTATCTGTTTGACAACTTTGTGTTCAAATCCCGATACCCGCGGCGTGAGGATATGAAGAAACTTAATAATGATAGAGACAATGAAAAGTAATCCTATGAAAACAATATCCTGGCATACACTTGGTCTTGATGAAACCTACAAGGAACTGAATAGCCACTCTGGCGGTCTCAGTCGGGATGAAGCGGATCGAAGGCTGCTTACATATGGTCCCAACGAACTACAGGCAGCGCACCGCGTTTCTCCCTGGGAAATACTGCTGGAACAGTTCAAGAATGTCCTGATCATCATCCTGTTGATCGCAACCGCGATATCCCTGTTCCTAGGACATGGGATTGAATCGATCGTCATTGCTGTGATTGTGCTGTTTGCGGTCGTACTCGGTTTTGTACAGGAATATCGGGCGGAGCGCGCGATCGAAGCCCTCCAACAAATGGCCGCACCGACCGCCACAGTACTGCGGGATGGGATGGAGATGAAAGTCCCGGCCAGGGAATTAGTGCCTGGGGATGCGATCCTCCTCCATACAGGCGACCGTATGCCGGCGGATGCCCGGCTCGTGGAAGCGATCAACCTGCAGGTCGAAGAGTCTGCACTCACAGGCGAATCGGTCCCGGTGGAAAAGCATGTCGCCGCATTGGCAGGTGAGGATCTGCCTTTGGGCGATCGCAGGAATATGGTGTATGCTGGGACAGCCGCCACCTACGGGCGCGGGCGGGCAATTGTGGTTGCCACAGCGATGCAAACCGAATTCGGCAAAATTGCGCAACTACTGCAGACGATCGAAGTTGGTAAGACACCGCTGCAGGAGAACCTGGATAAGGTTGGAACCGTTCTGGCGCGCGCTGCTTTCGTGGTCGTGGCGATCATCGTAGGCATTGGGTTGCTGCGTGGACAACCCTTTATCGACATGCTCATCGTTGGCATTTCCCTGGCAGTTGCCGTGGTTCCCGAAGCGCTTCCCGCGGTTGTGACGATCTCTCTGGCAATCGGGGTGCAGAAAATGGTCAGGCGCAATGCCCTGATGCGCCGCCTGGCAGCGGTGGAGACACTTGGAAGCACATCGGTGATCTGCTCTGATAAAACCGGTACCCTTACAAAAGACGAAATGACCGTCCGTAAGATCTATACGGCAGGACAACTGTTCAGTGTGAGCGGTGCAGGTTATGCACCTGAAGGCGTCTTTTCCACCAATGGAGGCAGCCCTTCTGAACCTTCTGATGCTTTGATGGAAACTCTTAAGGCTGCCACTTTGGCATCTGATACACACCTGGTGCCAACTGACACTGGGGGGTGGGATATTAAAGGAGATCCTACGGAAGGCGCCCTGGTTGTTGCTTCCGCGAAAGCTGGGTTGGAAAAGGATTACCTGGATGCCAGCCATCCTCGCATCCATGAATTTCCGTTTTCGTCTGAATCCAAGCGGATGACGACGGTGCACCGGACGAATGGCAATCTCACTGCTTATGCCAAAGGGGCACCTGAGATTATTTTACAGGATTGTGATTTCTGGCTGTCTCCAAACGGTCTACGGCAGTTGGATGCTGCGGGCCGTGAACAAATTCTGTGCCAGGCGCAGGGGATGGCCGGCGAAGCCTTGCGTGTACTGGGTATCGCCTCTAAACCAGATGTAATTCTGGAAACAGCCGAGCGGAGCATGACGTTTTTAGGTCTTGCAGGCATGATCGATCCGCCGCGGCCTGAAGTCAAAGCGGCGATTGCAGTTTGCACCCAGGCAGGCATCCAGCCGATCATGATCACAGGCGATCATCCCATTACCGCACAGGCGGTGGCGCGTGAGCTAGGATTGCTGCACAATGGCGGACGCGTTGTAACCGGTACAGAGCTGGAGGAGATGACCGATGAAGAGCTACAACGCGAGGTGGAAAATATAAGTGTTTATGCCCGTGTATCGCCTTCGCACAAATTGCGAGTTGTGACAGCCTGGCAGGCGCGCGGGCACATTGCAGCCATGACCGGTGATGGAGTCAATGACGCTCCGGCACTGAAGAAGGCGGATATTGGGATTGCCATGGGTATCACCGGGACAGACGTGACCAAGGAAGCAGCTGCCATGACCCTGACAGATGACAACTTTGCGTCCATTGTTGCAGCCGTGGAGGAGGGGAGAGGTGTTTTTGGCAATATCAAGAAGTACTTGATGTACCTGCTATCATCCAACATCGGTGAAATTGGTCTGATGGCAGGTACCGCACTTCTCGGCCTGCCTCTGCCATTGACGGCTGTCCAGATCCTGTATGTCAACCTGGCTACCGATGGATTGCCTGCCCTGGCACTCTCGGTGGATCCACCCGAGAAAGATTTGATGAGGCGCAAGCCCCGTGACCCGCGCACCGGGATCTTTACCCGGCCGGTGGTGACGCTGATGGTGCTGGGCGGCATTTGGTCTACGCTGGTCAACCTAGGTCTGTTTTACTGGGCACTCAATTCCGGCCGCAGCCTTGAGGAAGCCATGACCATGACCTTTGTCTCGCTGGTGCTGATCCAGTTTTTCAAAGCCTATAACTTCCGCTCGGACCGGCATTCCGTCTTGAATCATCCCTTTGCCAATAAGTGGTTGAACCGGGCTGTTTTGTGGGAGATGGCTATGTTACTGGCTATTATTTATGTGCCATTCCTGCACAATGCCTTTGGTACCTACTATCTCCCGCTCGTGGATTGGTTGATCATTGGTGGTCTGGCTTTCTCTGCTGTACCCATACTTGAACTGTCTAAATGGATGGAACGCAGAGGGTGGTTTGGGAAGATGGTGTGAGCATGCGATGCGATTGCCAGGTTCATAATTCAGTGAGGAGAAT
>JBLMZU010000157.1:0-3436 GCA_050258995.1 Bacteroidota bacterium | reverse complement strand
TTCGAGCTGGGGCAATGAGGAAATGCCATGAATGGAAGACGATGGAAAGACCATGCTCACTTATGAATATCAGCGGCTATCGTAAAGGTGTGTGATGCCGCCCAACACAATAGGAAGCTTGAGAGCAGAGAATTGGAGGAGGCATAAATATGCCATCTCATCCAACAAACATACCCAAGAGGTAAGGACAATGGGTAGGAGAAATTATCTGATCGAGGGAGTCTCTGGCACGGGCAAAACCTCGGTGGCGGAAGAATTGCAGCGGCGCGGTTATCACGTCATCCATGGTGATCGGGAGTTGAAATATCGGGGCGATCCAAAGACAGGGGAACCGGTGGATGAACCCGTCCATGAGAACGAGAGGGACAAGGCCGTATGGCAACAGGAACATCTACTTTGGGATATCGACAAAGTTAAATCCGTGATCGCCGATCACAGCCGGGCAATCTCCTTCTTCTGCGGTGGTTCGAGGAATTTTTCAAAATTCATTGATTTATTTGACGGTGTTTTTGTTCTTGAGGTCGACGAGCTTGACACATTGTACCGGCGGCTTGACGAGCGTGTGGCGCGCGACCCAACTGACTGGGGCGGAACACCAGAGGAAAAGGAACTCGTCGCGCGCTTGCATCGAACGAAAGAAGACATACCCAGCGGCGGCATCATCATAGATGCAACACAGCCGCTTGCAAGCGTCGTGGACGAAATCCTTCGCCAGGTTGGAGTGTAGGGAGTCTTATGCAACTAAAACCCATGTTCTGATAAACTTGGTTATATGGGTGGTCCACCTCTCAGTACACAGGTCAGGCTTCAACGGAGGTATTCTATGACGTCGGCTCAGTATCCAAAGAATATGGCAGAAAAAAGCAGCTCCGCGCGCTGGGTAAAGGCAGGCATTTTACTGTTCATCTCACTGGGTTTATATCTGTTTGCAATTGACTTTCCCTTTTATGCGGTCCTTGAACCTCAGAGTGCCGGATGGATTTTCTGGGTCAGCTACGCTAACAACCTGATTTTTTCGTTTGCGCTTTACTTCTTTCTTTGTCTGGACGAACGCTGGCTGAAAACCTGGCAGGTACGCGCGGTAATGGCACTCGCCATTCCAATTGCTTTGGAGTTCGGTCAGCTGTTCTATTATGGATTCTCAACAAGGCGTTATGTTGGCTCCTTCGATCCCCTGGATATTCTCATGAGTTTCATCGGTGTTGGGCTGGCAGTGCTGGTCGAACGCAAAGTCTTTACAAAACTGTTTAGGAATTGGTAATCGAAGCAGTCATGAAACCAGTAAGAGTGTCGCCCTCTAATTCCAAGCCTTTCTCTCCCCAGCCATACCCCGAAGGGGCGGGCCTCAGGCCGTTGGGCGGCGGACGAACCAATTGCAGAAAATAGCGAATGGAAATCGAACCATCCAATCATTTAGTGATAGAGTAAAAACAATTCAAATTTTAGAGGAGTATCCACACATGACAGAAATGCAATCAAACCTGGTAAGAGATGGCAAAGGCGGGCAGATCAAATTTCCAATTTTTATTTCACAAGCCGATATGGATCTGATCGAAAAAGAATTCGTTGTAAAGGATGGCGATGTTTTTATAGTCACCTACCCGCGTTCAGGCACTACCTGGACGGAACAAATGGTGCATCTCTTAGTGAACAAGGGCGAGCAGGGTGAGCAACGCCTCACAGACGCTGTGCCCTGGCTGGAGACTTTACCTCATCGTCCCAATGGCATGACCGAATTCCTGGAGACCATGCCCCAACGCCGCCTGTTTACGAGCCATCTACCTTATCCGCTCATGCCTCCTATTGACAACACAACTGCAAAAATCGTTTATGTGGCACGCAACCCGAAGGACGTGGCGATCTCAACCTATTTTCACAACCAAAGCAAAGGTGGCTATGAAGGCTCCTGGGATGAATACTTTCAACTTTTTCTTTATGGCGATGTTGGATTCGGGCCCTACTTTGACCACGTATTGCCCTGGTGGCAAGCCAGCCAAAAGGATAAGAACATCCTGTTTATGACGTATGAGAATATGAAACATGACCATACAGGCAATGTTGCAAAACTCGCCTCATTTCTGGACATTCAAGCGGATTCACAATTAATTGAAACAGTTGTCAGGTTGAGCAGTTTCCAATCCATGACCTCCAACGAGACTACAAATTTTGACTGGATTCCCCAAAAAGCAGATAAGCCAAAGCATTTCCGCAAAGGAGACATTGGTGATTGGCGTAATCATTTCAGCGCCGAACAAAGCCAACAAATGGATGATATATTCCTAAAGAAGATGAAAGGCAGCGATCTGCAGTTTGACTTTGGAGATGGCGTTATCCTGCCATAATCGTTATGGCTCACATCGAAAAGACTGCTTGAAATCGAGGTCCGCCAACAAAGCCCCGCCTTGCGGGATCTTCGACGGACAGGTTGTCTTCGGCGTGGACCCCGGCAACGAATGTGATTTTCCAGACAATCAGGCGTAGCCAGCCGGACGGCTGGGCAGTGCGTATGCGCGTTTTTTGGGAGTTGGTTCTGAACGATGGCGGGTTTTCGTTTCGTGAGCCGGTTCTCCCCAGCCATACCCTGCAGAAAGCATGCGGAGCAGGCCATTGGGCTTTTGAAGGAGCGAGGACAAATACCAGACCTCCTGATAACAAGTTTGGTGAAGCATGGAAAAGCAAATTAAAAAACGTCATCCAACGATTGCATGTTGTGGGATCGATTGTGGTCTATGTCCTCGTTATTACACGGAAGGCAAGTCGAGATGTCCTGGTTGTATGGGCGAGGATTTCCTTGAAAAACACCCCTCCTGTTCCATCGTGACTTGTTGTGTCAAAAAGAATGGGTTCGAAACGTGTGCAGAATGTCATCAATTGCCTTGTGAAAGGATTGTGGAATGGGATGGCGCTGATTCCTTTGTCAGCCATAAGAAATCGCTGGAGAATTTGAGGCAAATCAAAGCGGTGGGAATGGAAGAATTCATAAGGCAACAAAACCAAAGGATGATGCTCCTAAACAAATTGATCCAGGAGTATGATGAGGGTAAATCGAAGAGCTTCTTTTGCCTTGCTGCTGCATTGATGGAAATCGAGGATCTAAATGAAGTGGTCTCCCAAATGAAAGCAATTCAGGATACTTTGAGAGATAAGAAACGGCTGGCGAAACAGGCGAAGAGCATACTGGAACGGCAGGCTCAATTGAAAGGTGTAAAATTAATTTATCGAAGAGAAAAAACCTGACACAGCCCCGCCGTGCGTGATCCCCCAGGTGGCTTTTAGATTATTCGCTCCGTTTGTCGAAGAGATTTGAATTACAGGTATAAAGGAGGTCGAACATGGCAAACATGATTTATGTGGCGAACACATCGCTCGACGGATACACTGAGGACAGGGATGGCAAGTTTGACTGGACAGACCCAAGTGAGCAGGTGGATGTGTT
>JBLMZU010000156.1:0-9958 GCA_050258995.1 Bacteroidota bacterium | reverse complement strand
GGGGACAGCTGGAACGGCAGACTGGTGACCACGCTCTGGTCCAGCGCATCCTTCCAGCCCGTGGCCTGGTGGAGCGCCAGCGATATGGCCCGCCCGATCAACCAATACACCGATCGCGATGGACGGGCGCAGTTCTATGCCCCACCGCGCGGCTATGCAGTGTATGCGATTCGCTAACCGCATCGGCCAGGCCTAGCCCAGACGCATTGCTGGTCTACAAAAAACCCCGCTTATCTTCCGTTCGCCCACATTTGTACTGTGGGCGAACGGCTATACGGCATCCATCAAACCTCCCACCCGGCATCGCGGAAAATCTCTCTCTTCGTTAAATAGGATATTGGTCCTCATAACGGTTTTGATGGGCCCGAGGGGGATGTTCGCGTGCTACGATGGTAAAACCGGGCACGTATTCCATGATATGTGATCGAGGAGGTACGAATGAAGCAAAAGAATTCGGGTCTACGCCGGACTTTCCTTCTTGGCTACCTGGGGATTCTGGGTTTTCTACTGGCGTGTACGGCTGTTGGGATGGGGTCGTCCGTTGTCCAGCAGGGCATCCTGCAGCTGGATCAGGGAGTCGTAAAGGTCCAGGATCCAAAGGGCAACTGGGAGCCGTTGGCCGGCACCTCGACCTTCGATCTGGTCAGCAAACTCGAAAACACCAATCCCTGGAGGGTGGCAGGCCGGTCCCTGGTGACGAATGAATCCACGCAGATCGCACAAAACTTAAAAGCTGGGGACCTCGTGCGTGTCCGAGGCGCGGTCTTGGAGAATGGCGATTGGCTTGCCTATTCCATCGAGCCTGCCGGGGAACAGCCAAACCAGACCATCCTCCTCGTTGGCCGGGTGGATTCCGTGAACCCCTGGACAGTCAATGGGGTAAAACTCAATGTGACAGGCGATACGGTGATCAATGGACAGATCCAACCCGGTATGCTTGTCCGTGCCGAGATCCTCCTGCAGGAGGACGGGACCTGGGAGGTGATCAGCATTTCGCCCCTGGGCGATATTCCAGCCACTTCAGGTTGTGCAACCGTGGTCGCGACTGTGGAAAGCGTGATTGCAAATCAGATCAAGTTCCTGGGCTGGCCGTCGTCTGTCCCGGTAGGTACTCCGACGAGTTACGGGAACGGGGAGGGCCAGGGCGTGGATCTCTCCACCCTCAAACCGGGCCAGCAGGTCCTTGTCGTGGTCTGTGCTTCAGGGAAAGATCAATTGGTCATCACGAAGATCGTTGTTCTCGACAAGGGTGAGAATGAGGATAACAATAATGCCCAGGGCGAAGGAAATGTCCTGGTCTGTCACAAGCCTGGCAAGAAAGGAGGCGGGCATACGCTCAGCCTTCCCTCCTCGGCCGTGCCCGCCCACCTGGGTCATGGCGACAAGCTGGGACCCTGCCCATAAACACCTCCAATGTTCCTTTACGCCGGGATGAGACACGTATCCCGGCGTTTTTCTTTCCCTTGGCGGAGAATGTTTCGATAAAATAGAGGAATATGGCGGATATCTACGAACGATTGTGTGCATTGCTTGACCGGGAAGGCGCGATCTATCGCGTTATCGAGCACGAGCCTGAGGGGCGTACCGACGTGATTGCAAAGATCCGCGGCAACAAAATCCAGCAGTCCATCAAGTCGATGGTGCTGCAGGTGAGATTGAAGCCGAAGGAAAATATTTACTGCCTGGCCAATGTCCCGGGCGACTGCCGCGTGGACTTTGATGGGGTGAAGCACCACTTCAACGCAGACAGCGCCGCTTTTGCACAGAAGGAAAAGGCACAAGAGCTGTCAGGTTGCGTCATCGGGTCGATCCCGCCGTTCTCATTCGACGAGCGGCTGATCCTGCTGGCTGACCCGCTGATCCAGGAGAACGAGGATGTGTTTTTCAACGCCGGCCGCCTGGACCGGTCTATCATGATGAAACTGAGCGATTACATCCGCATCGCCCAGCCGCAGCTGGTTTCCATTGCCAGGCGCGGTTAGCCGCTCTACAGGTAAAATGGGGTAATGAAATTTACTCTCCCTGCCCGCAAGCCGTTTAATTTCCATTCGATTGTTCACTCACATGGATGGTACCAGCTGGCGCCGTTTCAATTTGATGAAGAGTCGAATATGCTCCGGTATGCCCTGCAGCTCGCCAACGGGCGGGTTGTTGAATTGAAAATGCGGGATGCAACTGACGGTGTCAGTGTTGAAACCGAAAAGCTCGATAAGGCCGAACGCAAAGAGGTGCAGGACAAGGTTGGCTGGATGTTCGGCCTCGACATGGATTTCTCGCGCTTCTATGAGGCGGCACACGGGGAACCCAAGCTAAGAGGCGCTGAAGAGCTTGCCCGGGGCCGCGTCCTGCGCTCGCCAACCCTGTTCGAGGATGTCGTCAAAACCATCCTGACCACCAATACCCTGTGGGGCGCGACGAAGAACATGACCCGCAAGCTGGTCAACGAATTCGGTTCCTCCCTGGATGGACAGGCGGACAAACGCGCGTTTCCAGGTCCGGCTTCCATCGCCGCGGGCAGCCCCGAGATCCTGAAGGCGACGGTGCGGGTCGGATACCGTGCGCCCGCCATCCACCAGCTGGCCGTCCGGGTGACGGGCGGTGAGCTGGACCTGGAGTCCCTCAAAACATCCACTTTGCCCACCCTCGAGCTGCGCAAGGAACTTTTGAAGATCAACGGCGTCGGTCCCTATGCCGCGGCAAACCTGTTGGTCATTTTGGGACGGCACGATTTCATCCCGATCGATTCGAATGCATTGAAGATGGTCTCGCATGAATGGTATGGGGGACAGCCGATCACCGCCAGGGAAGTGGAAAAGCATTTCGCGAAATGGGGCGAGTTCAAAGGACTCGCCTACTGGTTCTGGGATTGGAAATATAACGGCTAGGTCGTTCGAACTGGCCGTTGCCTGAAAGGAGGCATTCCATGTTTGAGCATCGTTCCGAGCCGCTCGCAACGCCGGCTGAATTCAGACGGCGCATGCTGCAGTACGGCGTGATCACCGCCACGATGATCCTGTTCTCACTGGCGATCGGCATACTGGGCTATCATTATTTTGAGTCCCTTTCCTGGATCGATTCGCTGCTCAATGCTTCAATGATCCTGGGCGGGATGGGACCGGTCGATGCACTGAAGACAAATTCCGGGAAGATCTTTGCTTCCTTCTATGCGCTGTATTCCGGGATCATCCTTCTGGCGTCGGTCGGCATCCTGGCCGCGCCTCTCTTTCATCGTGTTTTGCATCGTTTCCATCTGGAGATCGAGGGCGAATAGACCATGGACTTACAACTCTCCGAGCAGGTTGCCATTATCACGGGCACGAGCCGCGGTATCGGTAGGGCGATCGCCGAAACACTATCCACTGAAGGAATGCCGGTTGTCCTGGTGGCCCGATCCCTGCCGGCGCTGGAAACACTGGCGGCATCCCTGCCTGGGGAGTCGCTGGTGCAGGCCGTTGATCTGCGTCTGCCCGAATCCGCAGGCCGGGTTGTGGAGGAAACGGTCCATCGTTTTGGAAGGGTCGACCTGCTGGTCAACAACGCAGGCGCCACGAAACGCGGCGATTTCCTGGCCCTGACCGACGAGGAATGGAAGGACGGCTTTGACCTCAAGTTCCTTGGAGCCGTGCGTCTCGCGCGCGCGGCCTGGCCGCACTTGCAGGCGAGGCAGGGACGGATCGTCAACATCATCGGCGTGGGCGGGAAGATGGGAAGCGCCGAATTCACCATCGGGGGCACGGTCAATGCTGCGCTCATGAACCTGACCAAGGCCCTGGCCGATCGCGGTGTCAGGGACGGGGTGCGGGTGAATGCGGTTAATCCTGGCTCGATCGCCACCGAGCGGCTGCAGATCCGCATCCAGAATTATGCCCGCGAAAAGAACATCACGACGGAAGAGGCCGCCAGGCAGATGCCGCGTGAGATGAAGATCGCCCGCTTCGGCGACCCGGTCGAGATCGCCCGCGCCGTGGCTTTCCTGGCCTCGCCTCAGGCATCCTACATCCAGGGCGCGATCCTGGACGTGGACGGTGGTGCGACCCGGGCCTTGTAACGGACAAAAGGAAATATAATTCAGCCAGTCTCTCCCTGGAGGTTTTCATGCGATGTCCCATCTGCAAGGATAACAAGCTGGAACCGGTCAGTCTGCTCGAAGGCCTGGTCGCCGCGCAATGTCCGAACTGCAAGGGTGTATTTATCGCCTCGAACGACTATATGGCCTGGTGGCGCACCCTGGACAGTACGATCCCTGCAAAGGAAGGCGCGATCGAGATCGATCCCTCCTGGGAAATTCCAGAACTGAAGTTATGTCCGAACTGCGGACACATCATGGCCCGCTACAAGGTTTTCCCGGATACAGACTTTTATCTCGACCGCTGCCGAAGCTGCAACGGGATCTGGCTGGATGCCCATGAATGGGAAGTCTTGATCGACCGCAACCTGCACGATAACCTGAACGACTTCTTCACGCGTCCCTGGCAGGATCATCTGCATGCGGAGGAGACCCGCAACCACCTCGACGCCATCTACCTGGACAAGCTCGGCGGGCAGGACTACGAGCGGATCAGGGAGATCCGCGAGTGGCTGAGAAACCATCCCCGCCACGGCATGCTGCTCGCCTTCTTACAGGCTGAGGACCCGTACAAGATCTAATGGCCACAGAAAACCGGAACATGGAGTGCACTGAAAAAACCCGTGTTTTCCATGGTAAATAATTTCAAGCATCCCAGGGCATAACCTTTTGGAAAATTTTCAGCCCATCCATTTCTTTGACGATCCCATCCAGCCGATCTTTGATGCCCCTCCGGCGCGTGAGAAGACCCCCGACTGCCCGGACGGGTTTATCTGGAACGAACAACCATTCCGCGTTACGGGAATGCTCTCCTCGTGGAGCGATTTTGCACGGCGCGGCAAGATGGCGCGCAACATGCGTCCTGCCCACGCTGCGGTCGCAGCCGGGCGCGGCTCGCTGAACGTGGGCAGGTTCTATTTCCGTGTGCGGGTGGACACGGGCCAGGTCTTCGACCTTTATTATGACCGCGCCATGAAGAACGTCGATGACCGCAAGGGACAGTGGTTTCTTTATCGCGAGCTGAAAGAGGAAAAATGAATTCTGAAATCCAGGCACCTGCCCCCGAACCTGTCGGCGAGCCGGTCAAATATTCCGTGCCGTGGAAGCCGATCGATAACTGGATCGCGCTGCTCCTGCTGGCCGTGATCTACGGCGGCCTTCTTTGGCTGGCCGTGCGCGGCGACCGGAGCCGGCTGGCCCAGAGCGGACTGCTCGTCATCGTCCAGCTCAGCTTCCTGCTGCCGATCGCCATCATCTTTGCCTGGCGCCGCGTCAGCTGGAGATCCATCGGCTTTGGCAAATTTAACTGGGGCACCCTGGGCATTGGCTGTGGACTGTTGATCGCCGGTTATGCCATCATCCTGCTGCATAACGGCATCCTGATGCTGCTGGGAGTCAAAACCCAGGGCGAGCAGATCTCCCAGTTATTTGAGGGACTGAAATCCCCGGTCTGGTTCTTCACCGTCGGCGCCGTCCTGGCCCCGCTGGTGGAGGAGATCTTTTTCAGGGGCTTTCTCTTCCAGGGCTTTCGGGCCAGGTACGGCTGGATACCGGGGCTGCTGTTGAGCTCGGCGATCTTCGGGATTGCCCACCTGGATCCGGTTGCGCTCATCCCGACATTTATTCTGGGTTGTGTGCTGGCCTTCATGTATCATCGGTCAAACTCGATCTGGCCGGGGGTCATCTTCCATGTGATGATCAACTCAGTGGGGCTCTTCGTGGCCTACCTGGCGACCCATTATCCGAACCTCATTCCTTCGTGATCAGCCGCACCTGGTTCTCGTAGAAGAAATAATCCCAGGCCCAGTTGATCAGCACCAGCACCCGGTTCCGGAATCCGATGATGCGGTAGATGTGCAGGACGACCCAGATCACCCAGGCGATGAATCCGCTGAACGACAATCCCCAGATGCGCGCCACCGCGGCATTGCGCCCGATGGTGGCCAGCAGCCCCGGGTCCTTGTAATGGAACGGCCCGGGCTGGTCTCCCTTCAGGATTCTCTTCAGGTTGCGCGCTGCGGAACGTGCCTGCTGCTGCGCAACGGTGGCCAGCATGGGGAGCGGCTGGCCCTTCTCGTCCTCCACATAGGCGGCATCACCGATGATAAAGACCTCCGGATGCCCCGGCAGCTGCAGCGTCGGCTCGACCCGGATCCGCTTCCCGGCGGCCTGCGGGACGCCAAGCCGGTCTGTGATCTGTGCCGAGCGCACGCCGGCCGTCCAGATCAGGGTGTGCGTGTCGATGGTCGTCTCATCCGCGAGCATGACCTGCCGGCCGTTGTAGCCGATGAGGCGGGTATTTTCCATGACCTCCACACCTTTGCTCTTTAACAGTCTGCGGGTCGCATTGCGAAGCCCATCGGGATAGGTCATCATCACGCTGGGGGCCGCCTCCAGCAACAGGACGCGTACCTCGCTCAGGTCCATATAGGGATAGTCCTTGGTCATGACGTGGCTGATCAATTCGGCCAGGGCGCCTGCTGTCTCCACACCGGTGGGACCGCCGCCCACGACGACGAAGGTCAGCATGTCCCGGCGTTTTTCCGCATCCACTTCGCGGCTGGCCTGCTCGAAGGTCTGCAGCAGATGGTTGCGGGTATCCACGGCGCTGTCCACATCCTTGAGCTGGAAACCATGCTGTTCCACTTCGCTCATGCCAAAGAAGTTTGTCTGCCCGCCCACGGCCAGGATCAGGTAATCGTAGGCGATCACCGAGCCATTGGCTTTGACGTAGTGTGAATCAAAGTCGATGGACGAGACCTCGCTCATTAGGAAGTCGACATTTTTGTGGCGTCGGAAGATTGTCCGCAGGGGATAGGCGATCTGGGAGGGGACAAGCCCTGCAATGGCCACCTGGTAGAGCAGTGGCTGGAAGAGATGGTAGTTATGCCGGTCGATGATCGTGACCTGCACGGGCGCACCGGCAAGTTTCTGGGCTGCCTGCAGTCCACCAAATCCGGCACCAATGATCACAACATGCGGAACCTTTTGAATGTTCATCTCTCACCTTCTTGCTTGTGAATAATTACACAATTATTCTATCTAATTGGATGTAATTTGTAAAGATTTTCTTACCTTCCACTCTGCCTTGGTTTTGTTTCGTTCATCAAAACAAAAAGACCCACGTCGGACCTTGCATCGACGTGAGTCTTTTTACCTTTGTTCCATCCAAATGGACGTCTTGTTCGTAAGCGGTTAGAAAAGATGCTTCCAGAATTGGAACTGGTCAAAGCCGATGGCCACCATGGCCGGGTTCACCCCCAGGAGACCGGCAATGGAATACACCGCGGTCCAGAAGGCATTGCCCACCACAGGCACATACCAGAACAGCAGCAGGATGATCCAGATCGCCGCGCCGCGGAACTGGTTGATCGTCTCACGGATATTGAATGGAAGATAGGGATCCAGGGCGTTGTAGCCGTCGAAGGGCGGGAGCGGGATCAGGTTGAAGAGCACCGCCGAGATCTGCAGGACGAGCAAAAACGAGAGCGCCGGCCAGATGCCCGTTGGGGTTACGGGCGCCAGGCGCAGGATGATCCCCAAAACGATGGCCACCAGCAGATTGGCCGTGGGTCCCGCCAGCGACATCAGGCTTAGCCATTTGCGGTCCCGGATGCGCCAGGTCTCGATGTAGACCGCGCCGCCCGGCAGGCCGATGCCTCCCAGGAGCAGGAAGATCAGGGGCAGGACGAGCGAGTAGATGGGATGCGTATACTTCAGCGGGTTGAACGACAGGTAGCCCTTCTCACGCACCGTGTAATCGCCGCCGTTGTAGGCCACCAGGGCATGCGAGAACTCATGCAGGCAGAGCGAAAAGATCCAGCCGACCAGGACGATCGTAAACGTCATTTTATTTCTCCGCGTACCCGTGCGGGTGCGATTTATGCCACTGCCAGGCGCTGTCGATGATCTCGTACAGGTTGTCATGCATTGGCTTCCAGCCGAGCTCGCGCCTGATCTTCTCGGACGAGGCGACCAGGCGGGCCGAATCCCCCGGGCGGCGCGGCAGCTCATTGGCCGGGATTGGGTGTCCCGTCACCTTGCGGGCGGTCTCGATCACCTCGCGGACCGAGTAGCCGGTGCCGCTGCCCAGGTTGTAGATCAGGCGATCGCGTTCACCAAGCCCCTCCAGCGCCAGCAGGTGGGCGGAGACCAGGTCGGCGATGTGGATGTAATCGCGGATGCAGGTGCCATCTGGTGTGGGATAGTCGGTGCCATAAATGTTGGCCGAGTCACGCTCCCCGAGCGGAACCCGCAGCACCAGCGGGATGAGATGCGACTCCGGCCTGTGCGCCTCGCCGCGGTTCGGCAGTGCCCCGCAGGCGTTGAAATAGCGCAGCGCGGCGAAGTGCAACCCGTGGATCTGGCGGTACCACTCCAGGACCTGCTCGATCAGCAGCTTGGTGTGGCCGTAGACATTCGTCGGGCCGAGCGGAGAGTCCTCGCTCAGCGGCTCTTCACTCGATTTGAACACTGCTGCCGTGGACGAGAGTACAAAACGTCCCACACCCGCACGGACGGCCATCTCCATGAGCGAGAGCGTGTTCGTAAAATTGTTCTGGTAGAAACGCCCCGGCTCCTTCATGCTTTCACCGGCCTCGATAAAGGCTGCAAAATGCATGATCGCATCGAACTCTTGCTTCGCTAGTGTTTCTGAAAGTGCCTGTGTGTCTGCCAGGTCGGCGTGGATCAAAACTGCATTCGCCGGCACGGCAGCGCGATGACCCGTGACGAGTGAGTCGTACACAGTCACCTGGTGCCCTGCACCGATCAATGCTTCTGCTGTTGCTGAACCGATATAACCTGCCCCGCCTGTTACTAAAATATTCATAAAGTCTAAAGTCTCCCTTGCGTTGGTTTGTTGTAAGGCCGATTATAAGCTTATTGCCCCTTCCACTGGGTCGCATACCATGACAAATACTCCTCCACGTGCGAGCTCCAGTATTTCTCGGTGTGGGCGCCGGAATAAAGATGCCATTCATGAGCGACGCCGGCGTCATTGAGCTCGCCTTCCACCTGCTGGGCCAGTTCCAGCTCCTGGTCGTTGTCGCCGATGTCCATGAAGATATCCGGAAGGGAGGAGGACGGGATGCCGGCGATCCATTTGCGGACCTGGGACGCGTCCCCCTGCAGCACGGCCAGGGAATGCAGCCCGATCGTTCCGAACAGGTCCCATCTGGAGAGTCCCAACTCGAGCGCCCAGCCCGCGCCGCGCGACAGACCTCCGATGGCGCGGTGGTCGCGGTCCGGAATCGTGCGGTAGGTGGCGTCGATGTGGGGAACGACTGCGTCCACCAGCCGGTCGCCAAATCCGGCCCCGGCGTGCAGATTCCAATAGCGGTCGTCGGGGAAGACGACGATAAAGGGCTGCGCCTCACCTGAATGGATCAACCTGTCCAGGACGCGCGGCACGCCCAGTCGGACCCACTGGTTGTCGGTATAGGTCTGCCCGTGAAGCAGGTACAGGACGGGATAGTGCTGTTCCGGCTCTTCGTCATAACAGGGCGGCAGGTAGACGAGAAATTCCTGGGCAGGCTTGAACGTGTTGAGCGAGCCTGTCTCGATCCGTCCGGGCCTAACCAGACAGGCCAGCGGCGTGGCAGTGGAAGTCAGAGTAACAGTGGGAGCAGGTGTAGCCGTTTGTGAAGCGGTTGGTGGAGCATTGGTCTTTGTGGGTGTTTGCTTGGCGGCGGGTGGGTTTTGCGGCGAGCAGGCTGTCAGGATCATGCAGAGCACCAGTAAGGATGCAAACAGCCATTTCGCTTGACGGGTATTCATCCTTCGCATTATACTCACAGACCTGATGGCGGAACGTGGCGCTGATGTCGCCAGGCTCCATATCACCATAATCGGGGCGTAGCGCAGTCCGGCTAGCGCGCTTGCTTTGGGAGC
>JBLMZU010000155.1:0-4325 GCA_050258995.1 Bacteroidota bacterium | reverse complement strand
CTCCATTCCAGGGGATTTGAGTGACCATCGGATCATCGATGTTCAACGCGGTGAGGCTGGCGGGATCCTTGTGCTGGTTGAGCTCCACCGGAAAGCCCAGCAGATTGCTGACACCTGGGGCGGTCATGTCCGGACCGAGGAATAGCACCATTCCCGCCTCCCCGGCCTGCGCCCGGGCCGCGGTCGCCGGGTCGTTTGGGATCGATCCATCGAATACGAAGACATCCGCCTGGGCGGGATCCTGCACCAGATCGTACTCAGCCAGCTCCAGCGCAGTTTTGACACTTCCCTCCCGACCCTCATAATAAACATTGATGCCGCCGTCCGCAGCTGCCGGCCGCGTGAGGGACAGCAGGAACGCAAGCACGATCAGGGTCACCGGTAATTTGTACCGCAGTGTTCGCATGTTGTCTCCAACTGACAGTCTCAAGTGAAAATGCGTCCCAACAACCAAATCAGCTTCCTGCCCGGGATGCTCCGTGCAATGGATCCAAAATCCCGTATGCAGAACGGATTCCCTCGAACGCCTGCCCCGAATCTGCAAATCAGCGAAAGGAGATCGAGCATCTCCCGCTCAAACAAGATAAGCTGTAAATGCCGCTGAAAGGACGAGGACAAAAGGAGAGACATGATGGATCAACTTCATCGTCCGGTACTCGCCCCGGCTGGCGCTCATCAAGGCTCCAGTGAGGAACAGGGCCACCACGCTGAGCGCTGAGATCACCAGCAGTATGGCGATCGGCGTCTGGATATCCAATATTTTGAGCAGTTGGAAGATCCACACGGCAGCCAGGATCACACTGGCCAGGGCAATGAGCTTATGGACGTTAAAGAGCAGTCCGTTATAAGGCCTGCCTCTGTGGCTCAGCCAGAAACCAAAGACCAGGGTCAATAAAAATCCAAGGCCCACATATAGAAATCTCGTTGGAAGATCCATTTTATGTTTCCTCCTAGACCAGGATCGGTCCGTTGCCGCGTAAATGACCGGGACGGGTCAGGAGCCAGACGGCCCAGTCTGCAATATGCGACGAGGTCAGAGCCGGGCGGCCCTCGGAATCGGTATCCACTGTCAATGCCACGCTCGGAGATAGAATGTGGGTCCGGATGCCATACTCTTTATTCTCGACTTCGATCAATTTCAGCAGGGCAGACAAGGCGTGCATGGCCACCCCATAGGCGCCATCCTGCTCGTAGATACCCATTGCCGAGTCAGAGCCGATCGCCATCACCTGGCCGTGTCCCTGCTCGCGAAAAATCGGCAGGACGGCGCGTGCCATGAGAAAGGGCTGGCGCAGGTTGGCATCCATCACAAGATCCCAGGTGCGGATGTTATGGCTGTGAATCTGTCCGCCCGCCCAGAATGGGGAGACCATCACCAGGATGTCGAGCCTGCCAAAGGCAGAGCGGGCAACATCCACAACCGACTGTGCCGATGCAAGATCATTCAAATCGGCAGGAAGGGTCAGGCAGCTCCTGCCCTGCGCTTTAATCCGAGCGGCAGCCAGGTCCAGCAGATCCGGCTGCATGCCGCACAGGCAGACTTGTACCCCTTCCCGTGCCAGTGCAAGTGCAACGGTTCCTGCCACTTCGGTGGAACCACCTGTGAGGATGGCGGCCGTGCCGTTCAAGTTTTCTGCTTCCATCGACTCCTCCACCGATTGACCGGCGATCAGG
Organism: Bacteroidota bacterium; assembly: GCA_050258995.1. GTDB lineage: Bacteria > Chloroflexota > Anaerolineae > Anaerolineales > Villigracilaceae > Defluviilinea. The sequence continues at coordinate 2,651 of JBLMZU010000155.1, read as the reverse complement.
GAATATCTACTGTTCTTCCTTCTTGACCACCATGACTGTCGTTCCTGCCACCGCATCGCTGATGGCGTCGCCGATCAGGTTGATGGACAGGACGGCCAGGAAGATGCCCATGCCCGGGAAAACGGTCAGCCACCACGCCTGGCGAACGAATTTCATCCCAGCGTTGAGCATGGCGCCCCATTCCGGGGTCGGCGGCTCGGCACCCAGCCCCAGGAAGTTCAAGGCGGCGCCTGCCAGGATCGCCGAGCCGATGCCGAGTGTGATCAACACGAGCAGCGTGCGCATGGAATTGGGAAGGATGTGCCTCATCAGGATGCGGCTGTTCGAACTGCCCAATGCCCGCGAAGCTTCGATATAGGTCATCTCGCGCAGGCCCAGCACGTTACTGCGGGTCAGGCGCATAAAGGAAGGCACAAAGGCGATCCCGATCGCCAGCATTGCATTGGTGATTCCCGGTCCCAGAATGGCGATGATCGCCAGGGCCAGCAATATATCCGGGAAGGCCATCAGCACATCGGTAAACCAGGAGACCGCCGAATCCAGCCAGCCGCCAAAATAGCCGGAGATGAGTCCCAGCGTGATGCCGATCAGGGCGCCGATGCTGATGCCCACCAGGCCTACGCGAAGAGAGAGCCGTCCCCCGTACAGGAAGCGGGCGAAGTTGTCCCGGCCGATCCCATCCGTGCCCATGGGATACTCCAGGCTCGGAGAGGTCAGCGCCAGCGAGGGAGCGATCTTATTGGGATCCTTGTCCGTGAGAAGAGGCGCGGCCAGACAGGCCAGCACCAGGCTCAGCAGCAGCAGGCCGCCGAGCTGGGCGCTGCGATTGCGGAAGATGTGCCTCAGCATGCGGAAGCCGGGCGATTGCGATGTGGTCTTCGTTGGGGCCAGTTCTGCGGTCATTTAAGACGGATCTTTGGGTTCAGGAAAGTGTAGGTAATATCGGTCAGGGTATTGATGAGCACATAGATCGTCGCCGTGACCAGGACGACGCCCTGCACGACCGGATAGTCACGGTTGTAGATCGACTGCACGGCCAGGCGGCCGATTCCCTGGCGGGCGAACATGGTTTCCACGATGGTCGCGCCGCCCAGGAGATACGCCATCTGCAGACCGGCAAAGGTCACCACCGGGATCAGGGCATTTCGCATGGCGTGCTTCATCGTGACCATGTGTTTCGGCAGTCCCTTGGCGCGGGCCGCGGTGATATATTCCTTGCCCAGCACATCCAGCAGGCTCGCTCGCACCATGCGGGCCACCACGGCGGCTTCAGGCAGCCCCAGGGCCAGGGCAGGCAAAAATAGTTCCCTTGGGCTCGAGCCATTCGAGATGCTGGGAAAGAGACCCAGCTTCACAGAGAATAAGAGGATGAGCAGCAGTCCCATCCAAAAGGTGGGGATCGAAAGCCCGCTGACCGAGAGCGCCATCACCATCGTGTCGATCCACGACCCCTGGCGCAGGGCCGCCACCACCCCCAGCACCCCCCCCAGGGTCAGTGCGAACACGAACGCCGAGAGCGCCAGGGCAATGGTGCTCGGCATCTGCTCGGCGATCGATTTGGATACCGGTAGGTTATTGCGGATCGAAGTGCCCAGGTCCCCGTGCAGGGCCCGGTTCAAATAGCGGGCATACTGCACGGGAAGCGGATCGTTCAGACCAAGCTGCTCGCGCAGCTCATTGACCCTTTGCTGGGATACCTTCTGGCGCCCGAGGATCGCCATGGTGACATCCCCGGGCACCAGGTGGATGACGGAAAAGACCAGTACCGAGACGCCAAACAGCACCAGGATGGAAGTCAGGATCCGCCGTACCAGATAACTCGTCATTTCAATTTATTGGGCCAGCGACATATCGTAGATGGTCGGGTAGCCTTCCAGGTCAAACCCAAAGCCCTTGACGGTCGGATCAACCAGGTAGGAGTTATTGACCGTGAACATCGGCATCACCAGGGCGTTCTCCATGATGATCTGCTGGGCCTGGACGTAATCCTGTTTGCGCAGCTCGTCATCGGTCTGGGTGTCGGCATCGGCCAGGGCCTTGTCGAGCTCTTCACTCTTGAAGTTGGTCCAGGCGCCGCCGCCGAAATTTTCAGAGTGGAACAGGTAGCGCAGGGGCGAAGGATCGGGCCGGTTCCAGTACATATAGACCAGGGTGTAGTTGCCGGCCAGCAGCTCTTCATACTGGGCGCCATCGTCCATGGAGCGGTAGTTCACTTCGAAACCGGCATTCGTCAGGTAGCCGGAGACCAACTCGTTAAAAGCTTCCGACCAGGCAGGGTTATCCGGCCAGTCAATGGTCAGCTTTTTCCCATCCTTCTCACGGATGCCGTCGCCGTTCGTGTCGGTCCAGCCAGCTTTGTCGAGCAGGCTTTTCGCTTCGTCGAGGTTATAGCGATACATCTGGGCTGAGGCTTCATCGTATCCCCAGGTGGTGGGCGAAATGACGCTGTAGGCAGGCAGGCCAAGCTTCTGAAAGGCGGTCTGGGCCAGCTCATCCTGGTTGAGCGCCAGGATCATGGCCTTGCGGACGTTAATGTCGTCGGTCGGAGCCTTGGCGGTGTTGATCATCAGGATGGCCGGGATTCCGGGTTGGGCAAAAGTCTGGATGGCGCCCTTGCCTGAATCGGCGATCGTGACTGCGTCCAGGGCAGG
>JBLMZU010000154.1:0-3839 GCA_050258995.1 Bacteroidota bacterium | reverse complement strand
GGTTAACCTAGCCCGTATTGCGCAGTCCGGCCGCGATGCCGTTGATCGTGATCGTCACCACCTCGCGGATGGACTGGGCCTGCGGTCCTTCGGGATCGGGCAGAGCGCGCAAACGCCGCAGCATCTCCACCTGGACATAATTCAACGGGTCCACATACGGGTTGCGGACCAGGACGGCATTCTGTGTGATCGGCTCGGCATCCAGCAAATAGGAGTGGCCGCTGATGGAGAGCACGGCGTCCCGGGTGCGCTTATACTCGTCCAGGATGGTATTGTAGAAATGGCGGCCCATTTCCCGATCGGGGACCAGACCCACATACAGGGAAGCGATATCCATGTCGGCCTTGATCAGCGACATCTCGGTATTATCGATCATGGTCTTGAACAACAGCCAGCCGCGATACATCTCGCGCAGGAGGGGCTTGTCCTGGATCGCAAGCAGGGAGGAGCCCAAGCCATACCAGCCGGGCAGGTTGAAGCGGCTTTGCATCCAGGAGAAGACCCAGGGAATGGCCCGGATCTTGTTCACGGCACTGCTCTGGCCGCGGGCCGCCGGGCGGGAACCGATGTGCAGGCGCTTGATCTCATCCAGCGGGGTGGCCGCCTGCCAGAAATCGATAAAACCCGGTGTTTCATAGACCAGCTCGCGGTAGACCTTAAAGCCCATACCAGACATCGAATCCATGGCGCTCCGCCAGGGGGCCAGGATCTCCTTCTTTGCCTGCGGGGAGGAGGCGATCAGCACCGCGTGGACGAGCTGCTCCAGGTGGCGGTGTGCCAGTTCCGGGTTGGAGTAGCGGCCGGCGATCGTCTCGCCCTGTTCGGTGAGGCGGAACCGGGCGTTGACGCTGCCGGGAGGCTGGGCGCGGATGGCGCGGTTGGCTGGCCCGCCCCCGCGGGCGATCGTCCCACCCCGGCCGTGGAAGATGGTCAGCGCGATGCCATGCGCCTGGGAAACCTCAGTGATCTGTTCCTGCGCCTGATACAGCGACCAGTTGGCCGTTACATATCCACCATCCTTGTTGCTGTCTGAATAGCCGATCATCACCATTTGTTCATTCCCACAGGTTGCCAGGTGTTCACGGTACAGGGGCAGGCCATACAGTTCTTCCAGGATGGACGGAGCCGCCTGCAGATCCTCGATCGTTTCAAAGAGTGGGACGATCTGCAGGCCGCGATCGCATCCCTTCCAGCGGGCGAGAAGCAGGACCGTAAGGACGTCGCAGGCCGAGCGGCACATGGAGATCACGAACGGTCCCAGTAATTTTGAGCCGTATACATCGTTTACGCGCTTGATCAATTGAAACACCGACCAGGTCTCTTCAGCTTCAGGCGTTACACCCGGGTGCGGCGAAAGGTCCGGCAAGGGCTCTATCATGAGCCTGGTCAGGAGCGAAAGTCTTTCCCCGGCTGGCATGGCCGGGAAATTATCTGACAGATCCAGGGCGCGCAGGATCTCACCCAGCGAGGTGTTCAACCGGCCCGACTCTTCCCGGATATCCAACCGCATCGATTGCAGGCCAAAGATATGCAATTGTCTCTGCACCCGCTCGATCTCAGCCCCGGCCAGGGAGGCAGGCAGATGATCCGCGATCAGATCGACCGGTTCGAGCAGGTCGTCGATTCTGACACGCGCCTGGTGCTCGCCGCGCTCGAGCAGGCGGGCGGTCATATCATCGCGCGAGGCATCGGCCAGGTCGCCAGCCAGGAGAGATAGCACCAGTCGATAGGACTCCTCGGCATAGCGCTGCTCGATAAAGGCGACGTGCGGCGGGAACGGCCGGCGCGCTTCGATCCAGGCATTGATCACCGGTGGAGGCGGCAGGCGGCGATCGCTCATGCTCAGGTGGCGGGCCAGGTCCTGCAGGGATTCGCGATGCTTTTCCACGGCGAGACCCCGGTGCAGGCGCAGTGTCTCGGCCGTCACATGATGGGTCACGTTCGGGTTGCCGTCCCGGTCGCCGCCCATCCAGGAGGCGAGACGCAGCCAGCTCTGCGGTGGCTTGAGCCCGGGATAGTGGACTGCGAGGGCGTCTTCAAGATCGTCGTATAGAACCGGCAGTGCATCCCAGAAAACGGATCCGACAAAATACAGGCCGGTGCGCACTTCGTCGGTCACTGCCAGCCGGGACGGGCGGTGGCGGTCCGTCAGCCAGAGGGCGACGACCTCGGCATGGATCGAATCCCGGATTTTTTTCTGGCGGTGTGCGGAGAGACGTTCGTTGGACAGCCGGTCGAGCAGATCCGCCAGGCGCTGCAGCTTGGAGATCACGGTCCGGCGCCGCGACTCGGTCGGGTGCGCGGTCAATACCAGCTCGATCGACAGCTCATCGAGCAGTGTCTGCATCTGCGCAGGCGTCACCCCGTCCTTCTTCAGCAAGGCAACGGCATGCGCCACGGACTCATCCAGCGGTTTGGGATAGGTCTCGAGCTCGCGCTCGCGCAGCTGCTGGACGCGCTGGTTCTCCTCGGCAAGATTGACCAGGTCAAAGTAGGCGGCAAAGGCTGCAGAGATGACGCGCGCCGAATTTACATCCAGCGCTTCAACCTCAGTCGAGAGCTTGCGCGCCGCATCTGCGTTTCCCGCCCTGCGATCCTTGGCCGCGGCCCGGATGCGCTCCTCCGTTTCAAACAACTCCCGTGACTCCAGCTCGCTGATCACGCCACCGAGAATGTCTCCCAACAAGTGAATGGCCTGTGATATGTCCATGAGGCAAGTATAACGAATAGTCTGCCATAAACCAATCCTTTATCCTTCGTATTCCAATCAAAAAGTGGCAGACGTTTTGCGTCCGCCACTTTTGATCATGGGATTTCTGGGGATGACTTTATTACTGAGAGGCCAGCGTATGAGCCTGATCGAGCAGGGACTGCGCCTGCGTCATCAAGGACTGGGCCTGTGCATCGCTGAAGGACTGCCCATTGAATTCAGCGCCGTTTAGCAGATTGATGATCTGAGCGGCAAGGGCATTGCGCTGATCGGTCAGGTCCTTGATTTTTCCCTCCATGGTAGTGTAGGTCGCATCGCCCGCGTCGTTCGAGGCCAGCGCCTTCGTGGAGGCTTTGAGAGTATCCATGGCAAACGAGCCAAAGGCTGCATCCAGCTGTTTATAAATTTGTGCCAATGGCACGAAGCTTGTACTCTGCTTGACTGCCGATGGGATCGCGTACCCGGAAAGCGCCTCTGTCAGCACGCGCCCATCATGGACGTAATCGTCCGGCAATCCCACGAGTGCCAGGATCGTCGGCCTTACATCGGTATGGTCAGACCAGGTCGTGCGATCCACGCCGGCCTGATCCACGCCCGGCCCCACCAGGCCGATCCAGGTGGAAGCGATCTCATCCTGAATGTCGCCATGGTTCCACGCAAAGCTCTGGTTGGTGCGCGACGGAATGAAGGCACAGGCAGCCGGGGTTGCACAGGCCGCGCCGCCCGTCGCGAAGAAAAACCAGTTTGGATCCGCAAATGGTGTGAAGGTCGGCGTGCGGAAGGGATCTGCCGTCACCATATGCAGAGTCCTCATCTCGGTCTGGTCGGCAAGCGCCACCATGATGTTATTCTCGACGGCGCCGGTATAGGGATTCAGCCAGTTCAATTGTGCCATTTCCCTCTCGAGGTTCCTGGTGACAGCCTCGGTCTGCGCCGGATTGCCTGTAATGTAGACGTTCGGAGCATCATCGGAATGTACAGTGAAATTGGTGGAATCGTTGAACTGAGTCAGGATCATCCGCCTGAGATCGGCATTGATCTCGCCCACCCGGTTGTACGTGCAGGGTGTCGTAATGCCATTGCAACCCGCCGGGGTGGGTGCATCACCGGCAAAGTGATCGCCTTCGTC
>JBLMZU010000153.1:0-9058 GCA_050258995.1 Bacteroidota bacterium | reverse complement strand
GATGGAAATCTGCACCCTAACATTCTCTTCGATAAGCGCGATCCGGAGCAGTGGCACAAGGCAGAAGAAATGGTCGCGGAGGTCTTCGACGCATCCCTGGCAGTAGGGGGGACGCTCTCAGGCGAGCATGGCGTTGGGGTGCTGAAGCGCCCGTATCTAGAGCAGGCCCTCGGCCCGGTATCGATCGACGTGCAGCGCCATATCAAGCAGGCGCTCGACCCGCTGAACATTCTCAACCCCGGAAAAATATTCCTTTCCTGAACGGGAGATACATATGGCAGAAGAAAACATCAAAGTCCCGGTGGAGACCCTAATCGACTTTACGATCGAGGCCCTCACAGCAATGGGCACCTCGCTGGAAGACGCCAGGATCATCGCGGACGTCATTATCACATCCGACCTGTGGGGCGTGCGCTCCCACGGCATCGCTCATCTGAAGATGTATCACGAGCGCATCAAGAATGGATTGCAGCTCCCCCAGACGAACTGGTTGGTGGTCAGGGATGCCCAGGCAACGGCAGTGATCGATGGCGGGAATGGAATGGGCATGGTGGTGGGCTATCATGCCATGCAGCTGGCGATCGAGAAAGCCAGGCAGTATGGTCTGGGCGCGGTCGCCGTGCGCAACTCCAGCCACTACGGCGTGGCTGGTTACTATCCGCTCCTGGCGGTCAAAGAGGAAATGGCGGGGCTGAGCGTGACGAATGCCCATCCATCCACCGCGCCGACCTTTGGCGTCATGCCGATGCTGGGTACCAATCCCATCGCTGTTGCCGCGCCAACTGATGAGCCGTTTCCCTACATGTACGATGCCGCTACATCGGTCGTACCGCGCGGCCGGATCGAAGTGGCCGCCCGGGCGAACAAGCCCATTCCGGCGGGCTGGGTGATCAACCAGGATGGCGATTCGGCCACGGATACCGGCAGCATGATCGAGGAGATGAACAAGGGGAATGTGGCTCTGCTGCCTGTGGGCGGGCTGGGGGAGCTGATGGGTGGTCACAAGGGTTACGGCCTGGCCACCATGGTCGAGATCTTCTCTGCTGCCTTTCAGAACGGCACCTATCTCTGGGGATTGACCGATACCGATAAGGAAGGAAATCCCCAGTTCCTGCGGATCGGGCACTTCTTCCTGGCCATCGATGTCGCGCATTTTATTGAGCCGGAGACCTTCAGGAAAATCACCGGGGACATGATGCGGGACCTGCGCTGTTCGAAGGTCGCGCCTGGACAAAGCCGCATCTTTACCGCGGGGGAAAAGGAATATTACAACACGCAGCGAGTCCGGAAGGAGGGCGTTGAAATTCCCCTGGGCGTCCAAAAGGCCCTGCGATCCCTCAAGGATGAATTACACCTTGCCAGCGAGCCTGGCTTCTGATTGGATCCGGATGATCTCTCTCCTTGAGAAAGCGCCCCTGATGGTAGGTGAGACCATCGGGGGCGCTGTAATTTAGGGACGAGCTTCCCGTTAGGAGCGATATCCCATCCGCTGGGATAGGTCTTTGGCTGCTTTCTGGAAGGCTTCGGCGATCTGTTCGATGAGGTCAGGAGTCATCCTGCTCATCGGGCTGGGCCCGCCGATGGCGGCGATGACATCCCCGCTGCGGTTGAATATGGGAGCGGCTATGGCGCACACCCCGTGCTCGAACTCTTCGCAGTCAACCGAATATCCCCGAGCCCGTATCTCTGCAAGCTGGGCCCGGAGCTCCTCGGGAGAAGTGACTGTTTTTTCCGTGTAGGCTTTCATCGGATGGCTCAGGATTGCATCCAATTGATCGTCGGGCAGGTGTGCCAGGAATAATTTTCCGCTGGCCGTGGCATGGGCAGGCAGACGCTGTCCAACGGCCGCGGAGATCGTGAGGGCCCGGGTGCCGCGGACGATCTCGATATAAAAGACCTCCCCCTGATCGAAGATGCTCAGGTCGCAGGTCTCATCCCATTCTGCGACCAGCTGCTTCATGAAGGGCACGGCCTCGCGCCGCAGATCCATGCGCCGGAGAACCTTGTAACCCAGATTGGGCAGCTCGAGTCCCAGCCGGTATTTCTGCCCATCCTCCACCCGCTCCAGATAGCCGTAATTAACCAGTGTTGTAACAATTCGATGGGCGGTTGCCTTGTGAAGTCCAACCGCCTGGGCAATATCCGAGATGCCACGCTCGGGGTGTTCATCGTCAAAGCACTCCATGATTTGCAGGGCGCGTTCCACGGCACGTACGTTGTAATCAGTAGGGTCCTTCATAGTTCTGGTTTCATTTCATGGATGGGGTTTTTCAAGGTCGATTATACACGAGGCATTCGGCAGAACATCGACTGCATTTTTTGTGCCGAATCAACATGGCCAGGTTTTCGATCAGGGACATTGGATGACCCCGTAGGCCCATAGACAGCCGCCGCACGTGGGGAAGGAGTTGGCAAAGCAGTCCTCTTCATTCTTCTCTGACCAGCTGCAGCCGCCGCACGAGATACAGGGTGAGAACTCAAACGCCTGCGCCCGCTTGCGGAAAGCCAGGTAGCCAGCATCGTTCCAAATCGCAGACAGGGATGTCTCGTTTACATTCCCTGTGATGTACCGGCTTACCCTACGCGGTCTCTTTTTGAAATAGCTTGTATGATCGTGCATCAATGCCAGGCATGGACTCACGGCTCCTGTCCACGATACCGAGACAGAGCCTGCTTCGATGAAAGGACACCTCCGCTCTGGAATATTCAGGTTTACCTGGTTAATATTCACATTTGGAGTGGCGGCTAGTGTTTGGTAAAGCTGTAGCAGGGTATCCCTGTTCCTATCCATGTGCGGTAGTTGAACCAGGGGAGATGGCATAGAAGAAATGGCAGTCAACTGCTCCAGCGTCTCTGCATAAAGTGTTTGCTCGCACAATTCTGCACTGTACGGAAGGAGGTTCGTGACCATATAGCGTGAAACATTGCAGTGAGCTGTACTTTGCAGCAGGGCAGTAAATTCACCGATATTGGAACGTGTGGCGACAAAGACAAGCCCTGTCTCCGGCAGGGAACTGCCCAGTGAAAGGCGCAGGGAGTTCAGAGTCTCAAGTTTTGGCAAAAGATCCGAAGGATGATCGTTGCTGTCGACATGGAACCCGTCTGCTGAAAACCATAAAATACCCAGCTCCAGACGGACGAACTCATGCATCATACGTTCTGTAAGCAGGAGACCGTTTGTGATGACCTGTACGCGCCGGGCTGTCCTTTTGGACCGCTCGATCATGTCGACGATATTCGGGTGGGATAACGGCTCGCCAAAACCTCCGAAAACAATATCGGGTTTGGAGTCCAGACGCGCCAGACTATCCAGCACATGAATGAAAGTTTCCGTGGACATGTACCCCTGTTTTTCATTCCAGGTATCACGAATGCAGATGTGGCAGTTTAGATTACAGTGAGTGGTCGGCTCGATATAGACCTTTTCCGGTTGCGTCGCTGCCCGGTGTAGAATGATACCGTTCGATGTATTTTTCAAAAGGAGTTCTGTTCCCGGAACCAGACCCAGGTGAGTCGCTGCTTCCAGGGCAAGAATCAACCGACCATCCTGATCCATAACTGCACGCCAGCCATTTTGCGGTTCCAAAACCACCTTGCCTTCAGATTGACAAATGAACCCTGTTTTTTAACATAGGTCGAGCAGATGCGGGCGGGATTGGATGGTCGGCAGATCGATACCGGATAAATCAGGAAGCAGATGCTTGATCGACAGATCGGGGGAGCGTCCCTGTATCCAGCTCGCCCTCATCCACCCAGATGATCGCTTCCGATGGACAGTTGCGCTCACAGGTGCCGCACTCCACACACAGGCTGATATCGATATGGGCCTGTGTGTCCCCTTCCGTGATGGCATCGCTTTCACAGCCGGAAGAACACGCGCCGCACAGAATGCAAAGATCAGTTACCTTGTAGGGCATCGCATACTCCTAAAGAAAACTGGAATTTGGAGCTGCTAGCTCCCGGCGTAGGCTTTCTCCGGATCGATCTCCTCGCGGATCAAGCGGATCTGTTCTGCGGTCGGCAGTTCCGTCACGGGAAGCTCATCGGGAATGACTGGCTTGAAGTTCATGTTGCAGAGGACATCTTCCAGGGTGGTGTTCGGATGGATGGATTTCAATCGCATACGTCTGCTCTGCGGATCGAAGTCAAAGATCGCCTTGTCAGTGATGACCCGGCTGGGAGCGCCGAGCAATCCAAGCTTTTCACGCTCCTCACAGCCATGGATGAAGCCGGGGCTGGTGATGAAGGATACGGCTTCGTTGAGCTTGCGCGCCTCGTGACGGACGGTGATGACTGTGCGGCGGGCGCAGGACGCAATGTCGTTGCCGCCGCCGCTGCCAGTGAACCGCCGGAACTTCCCCCTGGGATCGCCCAGCAGGGTGGAGTTGATATTGCCGTAGGCATCCACTTCCAGCGCTCCCAGGAAGCCCACATCCACCAGGCCCCGGTGCAGTACCGCCCCCAGCATGTCTGCAAAGCTGGTATGGGCCTTCGCCCGGTACCAGATGCGGGGATCGGAGAGACCGTCCACGCCGATCTCGATCGGTTCGGGATCGACCACGCCCAGCTCGAGCAGGATTGTAATGTTTGGTGCATGCGTGCGCTTGGCGAGGAAGGATGACACGATCGGCAGGCCCAGTCCCACGCAAACGATCTCGCCGTCCTTCAATTCACGGGAGCCTGCAGCGGCCATCAGCTCAAACGGGTTGTATTCCAGGTCACTGATCATTTTCGCCTCCGTGCCAATCAATATCCCAGGATAGGGTCGGCAAGCAGGGTATCAAGATATTTCATGCCGCCTACTTTCTCGAGATATTCCCAATGATCCTTGACTCCATGGACATGGGTATCCAGGTATTCCTGGAAGCTCTGGGGCGTCCGGGACGCCTCTGCATACAACTTGATATGCGTCTTGTCGAAGTCATAGACGCCGTACACAGAGCTGGGATGGGCAGCAAAAGGCAGATGAACGACATGCGATACCTTGAAGCCAGGCACCAGGGTCCGTTCGGGGTAGCGGCGGATCGTCTCTGTGGAGACCAGCTCCTCGGTGATGACGATCGTCCGGTTACTGGCCTTGACCTGCTCCTCGTTGTCCCAGCGCGGTCCTAGAATCCAGGCGTTGCCCTCCTCGTCGGCGACCTGCACCTGGATGACCGCCACATCCGGGATCAGTGGCGCGATCACCAGCCAGTCCTCTCCGGTGAAAGGATCCTTTAACGTACTGACAGGCGAAGGCGACTTCTCCTGGAGTTGTTTCAGGATGTCAGAACCGTTCAGGGAGCGGATCGGGATGAAAGGCAGTCCCAGCGAGCCGGCCAGGTAGCGGAATGTCATCGACAGGCTGCTGAGCTCCTCGGTCATGAGTGTGCCCTGCTCGATGGCCCGGTTCAGACAGGAGTGCTGCCCCGAGCGGCCGCGTGAGCCGCCTCCGTAGACGATCCGCTCGACTGCGCCCGCCCCGACAAGCATATCTGCATCGATGGCGCCGACACACTGCGAGACCGTCAGCTTGTTGATGCCCTGGCGGATCACCTCATGGGCGAAAGCCATCGTGCAGCGCGCCGTGGCAAACCCCGACAGGGCCACATGCGATCCGTTGGGTACGGATGCCACTGCCTCAAAGAGCGTTGAAACTTTAGACATAAACCCCTCTCTTATGAATTATGCAAGCACGGGCCGCTTCTCGAACAGGACCAGGATCAGCTTGCAGTTGCCCTCTTCCACCTTGATCTCGGCCAGCTCCACCGGGATGTCCAGTTTTTCCTCGATCGCCAGGATGACCAGGTTGGCAGGGATGCAGGTGAAGGGCTCGACATCCTTGGCAAGCATCCTTTCCTCCACCGGACGGTGGATGCAACTGCGCATACCCACTTTCAGCAGGCGCTCCTCGCGATTATAGGAAAGCTCGGCCACGATGCCTTTTTCCTGCAGAACACAGCCCACCTGCTCCAGGATATCCTCTACAACGTCCGTCTGGATCCTGGGCTTAACATAGTCCTTGTAATACTGCTGGCCAACATTCATCATGCGGAAGCGCGCACCCTTGCCGCGCTCATCCCAAAAGGCTTTTTCCAGCTCATATATCAGGCTGTTGGCATAATCCAGGGGAACAGTATTGTCGGTCATGCTTGCTCCTTTTTGTAGTAGGGATCGCCCCAGGTTTCTGAGAAGACCAGCTCGTTGATGGGGATGCGGGGTCGGGGCCTGTGCGGCCGCGTCGGATGGCCAACAGAGAGGATGCTGACAGCCTTGTACCCCTCCGGAATGTTCAAAAGCTCCTTGATCCGTTCCTCGTCCCGGATATCGATGCAGGGCGCGATCACCCAGCAGGCCCCCAGCCCAAGCCCGGTGATCATCAGCAGGATGTTCTCGATCGCCGCCGAGGTATCATAGGGCATATCCCAGACATCCTTTTTACCGCAGATGACGATGTTGACCGGGGCATCGGCCATGAAGGCGGAGACCTGCCCGGAGGTAAGCTTCTGGAAGGCGGCCTGCCTTTTGGCTTCGTCCTGCAGGTTGGCAAAGCGCTCCTGCATCTTCTTGGTGACAAACTCGGCTGTGAATCGCCGGCCGCTTCCCCCGCCGGCAATCGCCCCCATTTTCTTGCGCATCCCTTCATCCTTGACAATAATAAAGCGCCACGGCTGCGCGTTTTCCCCCGAAGGTGCCTGCCGTGCCGCTTCCAGAATCATGTCAAGGTCCTGGTCGGAAACTGGCTCTTCAGTAAACTCCCGGATACTCCGGCGGTCCTGGATGACCTTTAAGGTCGCATCGGCAAGTGTGTATGTTTCTGCCATGGTTCCTCCTCAAAAAGGAATGGTTTGTCTTACTGAATGAAACAGTATTTTATTGTGTGATACAATGCTAGTATGACACATTCCCCGCCAGTTGTCAATAAATCTGGAAATTCGTCCACATAAAATGGGATTTTTGTAACCAATCGAGAGCTATAACTTCCCTACTCAGGAGGTTTTATGGAGATTATTTTTCGTATAGCAAAAATAAAGGATTTGCCTGCCATTGTTAGCATTTACAACCAGTCGGTCCCCACCCATCGTTCCACCGCCAATACCACGCCTGTAACGGTTGATGCACGAAAAAATTGGTTTGACGAACACGAGCCGGACCGGCACCCCATCTTTGTAGCGGACCTTGAAGGCTGTGTGATCGGCTGGTGTAGTCTCAGCGTCTACCGGCCTGGCCGCGCCGCACTCCGATTTACCGCAGAGATCAGTTACTATGTGGATACCGACCACCAGGGCCAGGGAGTCGGCCAGGCCTTAATCCGCCATGCCCTGGAAGCCAGCCCTGCGCTTGGGATTAAGAACATCATCGCTGTCCTGCTTGACCGGAATGAACCCAGTAGAAAGTTACTGGAGAAACTCGGTTTTCAACAGTGGGGTTACCTGCCGCGCGTGCTTGATTTCGACGGCGAGGAGTGTGGGGAATTCTATTATGGGATAAGGGTTGCCGATTAAGGAGTCGTTTGCAAGGGAGCGGGAGGCTTTAATAAGCAGAGGTACAATATACTTCTGATGAATAATATCTGTGTATTGGGAGGGGTAAAAAGACATGAGTGAATCGATCCGTGCCGTGGAGCGTGCGCTGGATGTAATCCAATGCTTTACCAGCCAGACTCCTCAATTAACCATGTCGCAAATCTCGGAACGCATCGGGATTAACAAAAGCACTGTTCACAGGCTGTTGTTGACGCTGGAGCGAAACCGCTTCGTCGAACGGGATCTATCCACGGGGATGTACCGGCCGGGACTCCGGCTTCTCCAGATTGCTTCGCTGGCGCTGGAACAAAATAACTTGCGGCAGATCGCCTCCCCGTTTTTGCAAAGCTTGTGCAGTGAATATCGCGAGAACGTCAATCTTGCTTTATTGGACGGAGCCGATGTTGTTTATGTGGATGTGGCCGAAGGGTCGCAGCGTGTCAAGCTGGCTGCTGCCCCGGGCCAGCGGCTGCCGGCGTTCAGTACAGCTTCCGGCAAGGCGATCCTGGCTTTCCTGCCTGAGGAGCACGTCAGGCACATCCTGGAGCGTGGAATGCCGCACTATACGGCAACAACGGTCAGCTCTTTGGAGCAGTTTTTTGAAGACACGGCTCAGATCCGTGAACGAGGCTTTGCCATTTCGGAGCAGGAATTTGAGGAGGGGATCAATGCCATTGCAGCGCCGATCTGTGATCAGCCCATTGCCTCCATCTCCATTGCCGGTCCGGCCTACCGGCTGACCCGCGAGCGCATGCTGGAGCTTGGTCCCCGTCTTTTAACTACCGCCAGGGATATCGGTCAGGAAGTGGAAAAGGCTGGAAACATAAAATAAGGATCTGGAAAAACTGTAGTCGGGTAAACAAAAAGCGGAGCGCTGTGAGAAGCACTCCGCTTTTGATTCGTTCCCAAAAGCTTATGGCGTAGGCGTGGATGTCATGACCGGTTCAGGTGTCAGCGTTGTAGCGGGCTTCGCTGTCGGCGCCACATATAACTTGGCTGCATCCTCGGCTGTTTTCGGCATCCCGTTCATGATCCAGCGGAGGAACGCGTCGATCGCATCCGGCTTGAGATGTCCCTTGGGGGGCATCACGCCGATCAGATTTTCACCGGGATTTTCAGGATCCGGGATCGGTGTGCCCTGGATGACCTGCAGCAGGTAGCTGTTCGGGTCGCCCGCAATGACGTTGTTATCCTTGTGATCGCCGGTCGTCAGGATTTCCTCGTAAGTGCTCATGAAGTAATTGTTGCTGTCCTTGCCGGCCCGGTGACAGGAGATGCAGTAGCGCTTCCCGATTGGGGCAATGTGTACATCATACGAAGGTACTTCCCCATCGGCCAGCGCCGGGAACAGCGGCTTTAGTGCCTCCTGCGGGATCTGAAAACGGTCGTCCCACATGTAGCGCATAAAGGTGACGATGTAATCGATCTCGCTTGTGGAGAGCTCTCCGCCGTAGGTCTTTCCAAACGGATTCATGCCAGCGTTCGGACGTCCATAATTAATCACTTCGTGCAGGGCGGGATCAGTGAGGGTATACAGCACATCTGTGCCGTTG
>JBLMZU010000152.1:0-17619 GCA_050258995.1 Bacteroidota bacterium | reverse complement strand
CCTGAACTCATTATCGGCGCCTGAATCGAAGCTTTTGAGGCCAATGAGATCGGCCGAGATGACATAGGCACCGATCTGCCGTCCTGCTGCCAGCACGCCGTTCGTCGTCTGCCATTCGCTGGATTCATCGATGGTTCGCTTGGCGGCAATGATCGCGTCCCGGACCTTGCTTCTCAGGGTAGCATCGCCGGTTCTGGCGAAGACCAGGGCACCTGCCAGTGTGTTGATGGCGTGTTTGTTATCCTGGTTCTTGAGATCGGGTGTACCCCAGCTTCCATAAGCAGTGGTGCGCATCTTGTCCCAGGCCGTCCCGGAGGTGGGCAGACTCATTAATTCGCTGGCGCTGATCCACATGCTGCCGCTGGTATAGGTGGTGCTTGACGACGAGGGCTGCGTAGGTGTAGCCGTTGGATTGGTAGCTGCAGTGGTGGGCGTAGCCGTCGGTTTGATTGGAGTGGCTGTTGGGAGGACAGTGGTCGGTGTTGCCGTCGGCTTGATGGGCGTGGCTGTTGGAAGTGCAGTGGAGCCGCTCACAGGGGTGGAAGTAGGCAATGTGACCTGGGTAGTAGGTGTGGGGCTTGCCACCACTTGTGTTGTGGGAGTGGGGCTTGCGGCCGCCTGCGTGGGTGCCTGTGTAGGTGATGGCAACGGTGTATTGGTCGATCCGTCAGAGAACGACACCACAAGCTGCGCAGGATTGCTTCCCTCTCGAGAGGACAGGGAAAGGCTGTCGGTGCTGTTTGTGGCCAGGACGAAGCTATAGGTGCCATTACCCGGGATGACTTTCGTGACATCGAACTCGGCCCAGGTATCGTTCGCCAGGGAGCCCTTGTCGTCCAGTGCGCCGCTCGTCCGTGCCGGGCGATTGGTCCAGGTAATGCCTTTTTCTGTCCAGTCGTTGCCGGTCGTGTATACAGCCGGGCCGTCGACGGTGCCCTGCGTCACGTATACCCGCAGCTTCGCATTGGTCACGGTTCCGGAGACACCCGTGACGGTGAACTTAAAGTTGCTTTCGATATCCGGGTCCGTCCCACCCTCAACGTAGAGGACAGTACCGTAGGTTCCGTAATTGGTATCCGGGTTGGCTTCATGGACCCGGGAGTCGGCCTCTGTTACAAACGTGGAGGCTGTTGTGGCCAGATTGGACTTGGCCTGACCAAAGGTGAACTTCCCAAATGTCAGCGAGATCGCCATGAGCAGACTGAGCGTTCTATAGATGTTTTTGTTCATTGTTTTCTCCTTGTTCGCCACTTGTTCATTTCGAGAAAGAATGGGCAGTGGTGAACACCTATAAATTTATGCGAGGCGACGGGAATCCAGAAGAAAAGCAACGGCAAAATCATCGACATATCTGTAAGTGCATTACTTAAGTCATGGGCGGTTTTTGGTAATAAAACATCAAAACCCGCTTTAATTGACACCATAACAAGTTTGCAAAGGCCGCTTAATCCTGCGCTTAATTTCGAGCCCCCTTTTCCGGCCTTTCTTTCAATATGCTATACTCGCGGGAGAGAACTTCTCATGCCTGCGAAAGCTGTATTCCTTGCCCCCTGGTGAAGGAAAAACCCCTTCTGGTCAAATCATCATTTGCATGGGGTGGGCCTACGGGCGGAATGGGAACGAACTGACCCCGCAACAACTCTTAATTCCAGGCCGTGATCACCGATGTGGTGTGCTCTGGCTCGACCGGGAGAAACAATGAAAATAGGAATCGTCACCGACTCAACCTGCGACCTGCCTGGTTCCATCATCGAACAATATGATCTTGAAGTCGTTCCCTGCATCCTCGTCATGGGCGGCAGGGAATATGTCGATGGGATTGACATCACCCGGGAGGAGTTCTACAGGCAGCTTTCCTCACTCCCAGCGTCCGTGTCCGTTACAACCGCCGCGCCTTCGATCGGGGAGTTCATGACACGCTACGACTCGCTCTTTTCGCGCGGCTGTGACCATATCCTCTCCATTCACGCCGCCGGGGCACTCACCTCCATCATCGACTCCGCCCGCCAGGCTGCCCAGGACTTTGTCGGCCGGATCACCGTCATCGACAGCACCTCCCTCACGCTGGGACTGGGGTTCCAGGTACTGGCCGCCATCGAGGCCGCCGAGCTGGGACTGCAGGCCGCCCTGGATGCGATCGAGTCCACCCGCAAACGGCTGGACATCTATGCCGCCCTGTCGACGATGGAGAATCTCAAGCGCAGCGGGCGCGTCCCCGGGGTGGTTGCCGCTCTCGGGAGTTTACTGAGCATCAAGCCGCTGATCCGTTTAAAGGACAGCGAAGTCAAAGCCATCAGTGCCGTACGGACCATCAGCCAGGGGAACGAAAAGATCCTGGATCTCCTGCTGCAGCAGGGCGAGCTGGAGCGACTGGCCATCCTGCACACCGGTGCCGAGGCGCGCGCCCGCGAATTCCTGGACATACTCATGCAAAAGGCCAGCCAGTCGGTGCCGCGGGATATCCTGATGGTGAACGTGACCACCGTGATCGGCACGCACGTCGGTCCAAATGGGCTGGGGTTTGCGGTGATACGGAAATAACCTACCGTAGAATCAACCCGAGATATCGTCCGTGGAAGTGATAATACACTGCCGTGAAATGAAGGTTACCTGACCTGACTGGACAGGCAAAATGGACACCTGGACGTTAACAACCCCCGGTGCGGAGGGTGCCACCAGAACGGCACTCGAGCCGGGCAGAATGGAGGCAACCCCTCCGTGATCCACCTCCCAGTTCACAACGACATTTGATGGGAGAGAGCCGTCCAGCTTGAGAAATATTTGCTCTCCGGCTGCCAGCGTGCAATCCTCCGGCAGGATGGTCAGGCGCTCGCCGGGGGCCATAGCAGGGCTCGAGGCGGCAAAAATTGAAATTGCGAGAATAACGACGGCAAGGAGACTGATGTAACGCAACATGATTGGATCCTTTGTAGGCTGTGATGTGGTTGTTGCCATCGGCAGGACGAGTTCCCATCCGGCCGGATACAGGTCCTGCTTCAAAAAACTTAACAAAAAAGCAATCTCACTGCTTTCAGATTTGACAGGTTGGTAAAAACAGGCCTCCGCGCCGCAGGATAAATTCACAATACATGGAAGGGAGAATAAAGATACAAAGCTGAGCGGGGAAGCCATCGAACAGGGATCTCAAGCTTGCAACGGCCTGCCCGCCCAAGGATTTTTGGCCCGCATGATAAAATACTCATATGCAGCCTTCATTAGAAAAGTTACGCAAATTTTTCCGTCTCGAACATGAGAACGGATACAGCAACAGTGCCATTATCGGTGGACTGGCGAAGATGCTCGATTACTGGGAGGGGGAAGCCCGGGCAGATGGGATCCAGGAGGAGATCATCCAGGCGGTCGTGCAGAGACTGCGCTCGTATGACGGGCTCAGCCCCGCGTCCCGCGCCGATGCGCTCAGGGGATTGTGGAAGCGCATCGGGGAGACGTATCCTGAAGCCACCCAGAGGCAGCGCAGCGCCACTGAAGACAGGCGGGGCAACGGCAAACAACCGGAGGCCCAGCCGAGACCACAGCTTCCCGAGTCCCTGGAGGAGCCACCCCTGCCACCTGAGCCACCGAGACGGGACCCCGCCCCGCAGCATCAGCAGTCAAGGGAGAGGGTGACGCCGCCGCGTGCCCAAAATGTCCCTGGCGCCAAAACATCCGCCACGCCTGCCGCGCTGGATGCGAAGCTGACCGTTCTCCAGGGCGTGGGACCCAGCAATGCGGCCTCCCTGGCCAAACTGGGACTGCATACCCTGGGCGACATGCTTTACAACTACCCGCGTCGTTATGACGACTACTCCTCGCTCAAGCCGATCAAGAACCTGTTCTATGGCGAGCAGGTCACCGTCATCGGCACGGTCCAGACCCTTCACACGCGGCCCATCCGCGGCGGGAAGGCCTCGATCGTCGAGATCATCATCAGCGACGGCACCGGCGGATTGCGCCTGTCCTTTTTCAACCAGCCCTGGATGGCAAACCGCTATAAATCCGGCGATGCCCTCTCGGTCTCGGGCAGGATCGACCAGTACCTCGGCCGCCTGGTGATGAACAATCCCGACATCGAATCGGTGGATATCGAAAACCTGAACACCAACCGCATCGTGCCGGTCTACGCACTGACCGAGCGCATCACGCAGAAGTGGCTGCGCAGGTTAATGAAACAGGTTATCGAATTTTGGGCGCCCAACGTGGTGGATGCCCTACCGGAGAGCGTCCGCTCGTCGGCCGGGGTGATGCCGCTCAACGAGGCGCTGCTGCAGGTCCACTTCCCGGATACGCAGGAAAAGCTGCGGGCCGCCCGCGAGCGCCTGGGCTTTGACGAGATCTTTTATCTACAGATGGGCGTGCTGCGCCAGAAACGGGACTGGAAGTCCGTGGAAGCCAGGCGCTTCTCCGTTCCGGACGAGTGGATGGCAGCGCGCATTTCGAGCCTGCCCTTCACCCTGACCAGTGTCCAGCAAAAGGGGATCCAAGACATCCGCGCCGACTTCGACTCGGGCACCCCTATGAACCGTCTTCTACAGGGCGATGTGGGGTCGGGGAAAACCGTGGTCGCCGCCATGGCGGCTGCAGTCGTAGTCAATCAAGGCTCACAGGCTGCCATCATGTCGCCCACGTCCATCCTGGCCGAGCAGCACTACCGCAACTTCACCCGCCTGCTCGCCGGCGAAAATGGGGTCCTGCAGGAGGGCCAGATCCGTCTGCTGGTCGGCGATACACCTGAGGCCGAGAAAGAGGGGATCCGCGCCGGACTGGCCGATGGTTCGATCAAGATCGTCATCGGCACCCATGCGCTCATCGAAGACCCGGTCGTCTTCCAGGATCTGCAGTTCGTGGTTATCGACGAGCAGCACCGCTTCGGCGTGGAACAGCGCGCCGCGCTGCGCACCAAAGGCAGCAACCCACACCTGCTGGTCATGACAGCCACGCCCATCCCGCGCTCGCTGGCGTTGACCCTGTACGGCGACCTCGATCTTTCCGTCATGGATGAGATGCCGGCCGGGCGCATCCCGGTCAACACATATGTCCTGCGCCCTCAGGAGCGGGAGCGCGCCTTCACACTGCTGCGCGGCCAGGTGCAGGAGGGCAAGCAGGCGTTCATCATCTATCCGCTGGTCGAGGAAAGTGAAAAGATCGATGCCAAGGCGGCCGTCGACGATTATGAGACTCTTTCCAAGGAGGTCTTCCCTGATCTGAAGCTCGGCCTCCTGCACGGGCGCATGCGTCCCGACGAGAAGGACGAGACCATGATCAAGTTCCGCGACCGTGAATATAACATTCTGGTCTCCACCACGGTCGTCGAAGTGGGCGTGGATGTGCCGAATGCCACGGTGATGGTCATCGAGGGCGCGGACCGGTTCGGCCTCGCCCAGCTCCACCAGTTGCGCGGCCGGGTCGGGCGCGGTGCGGCGCAGTCCTACTGCCTGTTGATCCCCACCCACGAGGACAAGACCGAGAATGAGCGCCTCCAGGCCATGGCCGAGTCCAACGACGGATTTCTCCTGGCCGAAAAAGACCTGGCACTGCGCGGCCCCGGCGAATTCCTGGGCACCCGCCAATCGGGATATGCCAGTGGCCTACGCATGGCCAGCATCACCGACGTCAAGCTGATCGAGAAGGCTCGAGGCGAAGCCCAGAAGCTGTTCGAGATCGATCCTGAACTCTCCCGGCCCGAGCATGCCCTGCTGGCAGAGTCCCTCGAGCGTTTCTGGGGCGAAGGCAAAGGGGATGTGAGTTAATAACCAAACCCCAAGGGTACTCCGCAATCACCTTCATAACAGGGTGCTTTGCAAAGACCTTTGGGGTTTTATTGAAATCTGCTACACAATGAGACAAACCAAAATGGTCAAAGCATTATTCCCCGGGACATTCGATCCCATTCATTATGGCCACATGGACATTGCCGGACGGGCCACGCGGCTCTTCGACGAGGTGGTCATGGCCGTATACGACAAGCCTTTGAAGTCGCTGATGTTCTCCCCGGACGAGCGCATGGAGCTGGTGCGGGAGGCCTTCCGGGACAACCCCAAGATCAAGGTGACAGGCTACAGCGGCCTGACGGTCGACTTCGCCCGCCAGATCGACGCCCAGGTCATCGTGCGCGGCCTGCGCGTCTTTTCCGACTTCGAGTTCGAGTTTCGCATGGGACTCGCCAACCAGCGCCTGGCCAGTGACATCGAGACCGTGGCCTTCATCACCGCCGAGCAGCACACCTTTTTATCGTCGAGCACGGTCCGCGAGATCGCCTCACTGCACGGGGATGTCTCGAGCATGGTCCCGCCGCATGTCGAGAAGGCACTGAAAAAAAAGGTCAATGATCTTGGGGATGGACATTCCCCCCCAAATGCACTGCGTGATTAAGGATAAAATTGGGATAGAATAGGAATCATCCGTTTAACGGAGGCGTGTATGGATATCCTGCAGTTGATCGACCGTCTTGAGGAGCTCTTCAACGAGAGCAAGAACGTTCCCTTCACAAAGAATGTGATGGTGGATGAAGACCGCATGCTCGATATCATCGATCAGATGCGTATTGCCATCCCCGAGGAAGTGAAAAAGGCTCAGCAGCTGCTCGGCCAGCGTGACCGGGTGCTGGCCCAGGCCCAGGAGGAGGCGAACCGCACCATCGAACTCGCCCGTCAAAAAGCGGACCAGATGGTGGCGAAGGACATCGTCGCTGTGGAGGGACAGCGCCGCTCTGACCTGCTGCTTGCCCAGGCCCGAACGGAAGCGGAAAACATCCGCGCCGACGCGGACGATTACGTGATGGACAGCCTGACCCAGCTCCAGACCGAGCTTGAGAGGATCCTGAACCAGGTCCGCAATGGGGTCAGCACTCTGCAGGAGGAACAGGCGAGACGGGCCAAAACATCCTCCGTGTCTGAGCCCGCCGAGAAATAGGCTCACGGAAAGTTCATCTCCCCACTGCATTTCGGTGGGGATTTTTTATTAACCACCGTTCTGGGGCTGTGAATCCGGGACGATCAGCATATCTATGTCACCTTTCCAATCCGTCCCACTCCGCGTACAATCGGGCCGATGATTACAACAGAACCTTTATTCGACCCTGCAGGGCAGGCCTACCAACAGACCCGCATGGCACACTGGGACGCCCTCGCCCGTAAGCGCGACACGTGGCGCGGCATGGGCAGGTGGTATCACGCCCGTTTGCGGGAAATCTACCGATTCCATGTGAACCCGAACCAGAAAGTGCTCGAAGTTGGCTGTGCCGAAGGTCACCTGCTGGCAGCCCTGCACCCATCCCGCGGCGTGGGCATCGACTTTTCCGAGGAGATGCTCCGGCGTGCAAGACAAAATTACCCGGACCTGACATTCCTGTGTGCCGATGCACATGACCTTTCACAGATCGATGAGAAATTCGATGTGATCGTCCTATCGGACCTGGTCAACGACGTATGGGATGTACAGCGGGTCTTCGAGCAGCTCAAGCCCCTCTGCCACCCGCGCACGCGCATCCTGATGAACTTTTACAGCCGGCTGTGGCAGGCACCGCTCAGCGCGGCAGGCAGGCTTAACCTGGCCGCCTCCAATCTGTACCAGAACTGGCTGACCAGGGACGACATCCAGGCACTGCTGGTGCTGGCAGGGTTTGAGGCCATCACCGGCTCGCGGGAAGTCCTGTTCCCGCTTCCCTTGGGTGGGTTTGCAAACCGGTTCCTGGTGCGCTTCTGGCCCTTCAATCACCTGGCATTATCCAATTTTATGATCGCCCGGCCGGCGTCCGAGCCGGCAAAGGCACCCCCTTTCGTCTCCGTCGTCATTGCCGCGCGGAACGAGTCCGGGAACATCAAGGCCCTCTTCGAGCGGACTCCCACAATGGGAGGCAAAACCGAGATCGTGTTCGTGGAGGGGCATTCGCGGGATGACACCTACGCGGCGATCGAGCGGGAGATGGCGGCGCATCCTTCCACTCCCAGCCAGCTGTACCGCCAGACCGGCATCGGCAAAGCGGACGCGATCCGCCTGGGATTCGAGAAGGCCCGCGGCGACGTATTGATGATCCTCGACGCGGATATGACCGTCCCGCCGGAAGACCTGCCGCGCTTCTATGAGGCCCTGGTCTCCGGGAAGGGAGAATTCATCAACGGTGTCCGGCTGGTCTATCCCATGGAAAAGGAAGCCATGCGCACGATGAACTTCCTGGGCAACAAGTTCTTCAGCCTGGCCTTTTCCTGGCTGCTGGGACAGCCCATCAAGGATACCCTGTGTGGAACCAAAGTGCTCTGGAAAAGCGACTATCAACTGATCGCGGCCAACCGTTCCTACTTTGGAGATTTCGATCCCTTTGGGGATTATGACCTGATCTTTGGCGCCGCCAAGCTAAATCTGAAGATCATCGACCTTCCCATCCGCTACCGCGAGCGCACCTACGGGACGACCAACATCTCGCGCTGGAAGCATGGACTGCTGCTCCTGCGCATGGTTTCCTTCGCAGCGCGGCGCATCAAGTTTATTTAAACGCCGGTTACTTCAGCGCCGGGCAGGTCCGGTCCCCCTCCTGCGGCACATACAGGGCGATCTCATCGGCAGGGAAAATGCTGTCCTGGCGGTAATTACATAGAATGGGTCTCATCACCCGCCTGACCCAGACGTTATTCTCCTCCGAAAAGCTGCGATTGCGTGAAATGAGGTTGAAGACCAGCGGGTCCACCACGATCAGGTCGAAGCGCTGGTTCTGCATGTCTGTTTTGAACCGGTCCAGGTAGGCAGTGTTGTTTGCCATGGCCATCTCCATGAGATCCTCGCGCTCGTATTCCGGGACGAGAGTTACGCCATTCAGCATGTGCATGGAGATGAGATGTCTCTGGGTGATGAAAAGGATGCTGCCCCCATGCGCATTGACCCGATCCACTTTCTCCTGCAGGCTTTGTAAAGTTGTGCGGGCCGCGCTTGCATTGTATGTTTTGAAGCTGACGTTGGATTGAATCAGCGTCCAGGCCGGTACGATGAGGATCAAAAACACGAGCAGCCATGGCAGAAGCACCCGGCCTGGGAATTCTCCGCTTTCCAGGCGATAGCGCGCAAACACCAGGTACGAAAAGACGATCAACAGCAGGACAAAGTAGGCATCCAGGTTGTGCAGATCCGCGCCGCCGCCGATCTTCAGACTCACCAGGAGTCCGCCCAGGAACAGGACCAGGAGCGCCAGCCCGATCAGAGCTAGACGAAACGCATTCCAGTTCCCCCGGGGGTTCGAACGGAGCACGAGGTATATGGCCAGCCACATTGGCAGGGAGGCCAGCAGGGCCGCCGGCAGAAGACCCAGGGGATAGGTTGTGCTGGGAAGAAGCCGGTACCAGAGCAGGTCGGAGGAAAAGCTCGAATAAAAGGAGGCCCGCTCGGTGATTCCTGAAAGGGATATATAGACCCGTTGGGACACGAACGCGACCAGCGTCCCGGTCACGAACCAAAGAGCCGGACGGGAAAGATACTTCCAGATGCTCTTCCCTTCAAGCGGCTGCTCCAGAAAATACAGGACCGCCGCAAGCATGCCCGGTACCGGATACCAGTTCACACGACTCCAGCCGCACCAGATGGAGACCAGCAGCAGGACGATCCAGGTGCGGCGCTGGTTGTGGAGCGAAAACCCGGCCAGCATGAGGATGACCGGAACTGTCAGGTGAAAATAGATCGGCCCCAGGAAGAGGAACAGGAACATCCACAGCCCCACCAGCCAGCGCAGGAGGCGACCCTGGATAGACAGGCGCCCGATCAGCGGCGGCACCACCAGGCCGATCAGCAGGAAGCGCATGGCGACCTGCCAGAAGCGGTGGAACCAAAGCGGTGCATCCACCAGGTAGGGCGGCGCAAGCAGCAGGTGCAGTGTGGGGTGCAGGATCGGCCAGGGATATTCCCTGCCATAGACAAGCTTCGAGAGGAACAGGGAGGGGAAATAAAAGCGGCTGGTCTCCGACCATCCCATGGCAAACGGGTAGGCGGTCACGTACGGAAGGTAAACAAGGAAAAGCTGGATCAGAGACTGGAACAGCACCACGGCCAAAAAGGCAGTCATCCAGGGGAGGTCTTTTCGCAACAGACGAAGTCCCCACGTCCCGACCACAGCAAACAGGAAGAATAATAAATAATGAACTGCCTGCCCTGCCCCAAATACTTTCACGAAGTATGGGATGGCTGAAAGCATGGCAAAGCCAGCCAGGCCAATGACCAGCAGCAGGCCCCCCAATGCCTTATGGGATTCGTTTTTTGCGATGGAGGTTTCAAAAGAGTCGGTCAGCCTGTCTGCCCGTTTTGTAAAGCTAAGGACCAGCAGGCCGAGCAGGAAAAGTGTAAAGAGGGTGAAGAGGAGGAAAAGACAGATCCAGGTCTTGTTGCCTGTCAGCACAATGCCAAACTGTTCGGCAACGGCGAACAGATCCCGGTAGGCAAGCAGTGCAAAAAGGAGGAGGATCCCAAAGACAAAGCGCCAGAACGTGGAGGGACGAGGCTGGATCATTTGATTTGAATTTTATAGCATTCTGGCGTGCTGCAACATTCCACATGTCCCGCCAGGGAATTTATGGACGCCAGACCGTCGCCGAGCCTGCCAGGCACACCTCGCCTTCGGCGTTCAGGATCGTGGTGTCCAGCACCAGCCTGCGCTTCTCGACGATCACCTGCGTGACTTTGACTTCCACCGTCACCGTCGTATCCACATAGACGGGTCTCTTGAAGACGGAGTTTTGTGAAATATAAATGGTGCCTTCTCCGGGGAAATCCATGCCGAGCACCTTCGAGATCAACCCGGCCAGGAAGGCACCGTGGACGATTCGCTTTTTGAAGAAGGACTTTTCGGCGAACGCCGCATCCAGATGGACAGGATTGAGGTCGCCGACGACTTCGGCAAACTTGCGCACATCCTCAGACGGGATGAATCTCTCGAACCGGAAGCCGTCCCCTTCCTTATAGGAAAAATCAGTCGACATGCCATCCTCCCTGATCTTAACGTTCCTGCCTGGCAATATCCAGGAGATACTCGCCGTAGGAATTCCCGGCCAGCACGTTGCCCAGCTCACATAGCTGTTCCTTCGTGATATAGCCCATTCGATAGGCGATCTCCTCGGGGCAGGAGATCATCAACCCCTGTCGCTGCTGGATGGCTTCGATGAACATCGAGGCTTGCAGCAGGGACTCATGTGTCCCGGCATCCAGCCAGGCAACTCCCCGGCTGAAGACCTTCGCCTTCAGCTGACCTTTTTCCAAGTAGACCCGGTTCAGGTCGGTGATCTCCAGCTCACCCCGGCCGGACGGCTTGAGCTGCTCTGCGATCCCCACCACCTGGTTGTCATAAAAGTAAATTCCGGGGATGGCAAAACTGGATTTTGGATTCCTGGGTTTTTCCTCCAGACTGATCACCCGGCCCTCCGCGTCGAACTCGACGATACCGTAGCGCTCGGGATCGTTGACCTTGTAGCCAAAGATGATCGCTCCCTGGTTCAGGGAGGCGCATTCCTGCAGCAGCACGGCCATTCCCTGGCCGTACAGGATGTTGTCGCCCAGCATCAGGCAGACCGGACTGTCTCCAATGAACTCGCGGCCCACCAGGAAGGCATCCGCCAGGCCGCGCGGCTCGGGTTGTTCGGCATACTCGAACTTCAAGCCCCACTGGGAACCATCCCTGAGCAGTTCCCGGAAAGCTGGCAGGGCATCCGGCGTGCTGATGATCAGGATCTCCCGGATCCCGGCCAGCATCAGCATCGAAAGCGGATAGTAGACCATCGGCTTGTCGTAGACAGGCAGGATCTGCTTGCTGATCGCAAGCGTCAGCGGGTACAGCCGCGTCCCCTTGCCGCCTGCCAGAATAATTCCCTTCATTTGACCTCCTTGCCGGCGCGCCAGGCATAATTCTTCTCGATCCATTCTGCATACGAGCCGCCGCCCGCCTGCTCCACCCACCCGGGATGGGACAGGTACCACTCGATCGTGCGGCGCAGACCCGCTTCGAACCCGACCTCCGGCTGCCAGCCCAGCTCACGCCGGATCCTGGCCGAATCGATCGCGTAACGCTTGTCGTGCCCGGGACGATCGGTCACAAAACGGATCAGGTCCCTATAACTGTTCAAGCCGCGCTCCCGCAGCTCGGGGACCTCGACCGGCGGGGCAATCTCATCCAGGGTGTTGCAGATCTGGTGGATGAGGCTCAGATTCTTTTGCTCGTTGCCGGCGCCCACGGCGTAGACCTCGCCCGGCCGGCCTTTTTCGAATGCCAGTGTCACCGCCCGGCAGTGGTCGTCCACGTAGATCCAGTCGCGCACATTCGAGCCATCTCCATACACCGGCAGAGGCTTGCCTGAAAGCGCGTGGAGGATCATCAGGGGGATCAGCTTCTCGGGGAACTGGTAGGGGCCATAATTGTTCGAGCAGTTCGTAATGACGGTCGGCAGTCCGTAGGTGTGGAAATAGGCGCGCACAAAATGATCACTGGAGGCCTTTGACGCGGAGTACGGTGAATTGGGAGCGTAAGGCGTATTCTCATCGAAGTATCCCTCCGGACCCAAAGAGCCAAACACTTCGTCGGTCGAAACATGCAGGAAGCGGAAATTCCCCTGCTCTTCCTCAGGAAGCTCTTTCCAATAGAGACGGGCCGCTTCGAGCATGGTGTAGGTGCCGACCACGTTGGTCTGCACGAAATCCTCGGCACTGACGATCGAACGGTCCACGTGGGACTCAGCAGCCAGGTGCATTACGCCAACGGGGTGATATTTTGAGAACAAGGACGAAACAAGCTCACGGTCCGTGATGTTGCCGCGGACGAAGACATAGCCAGGATGTCCCTCCAGATCCTCCAGGGAGAGCGGGTTGGCTGCATAAGTCAGCGCATCCAGGTTTACAACGCGGTACCGGTCGCCGTCGATCAGCAGCCTGACCATGTTGGTGCCGATAAATCCGCATCCTCCGGTGAGAAGAATCGTTTGTTTGTCAGCCATGTTTATCCTTTCGGTGAACCCAAGATGTCATGTACCAGTAAGAGAGCCTCCTGCTTAGGCAGAAAGTCTATCATATCGAGTCTGCAACAGCCTATGGACAATCCACAGGCTCAGTTGGGACATAGACCTCGACATTGGTGATCTCCGCGTCGATGCGCGTGGCAGGCGTATAGTAGCAGAGAATGTAGGGCGAGATGCGCGAGTTCCAGATGTTGTTTTCATCCACCAGGGGACCCTCTTCCTTGATCCCCTTGTTCTGCTTGGTGGCAACGATGGCCGCGAAACGATGGTGGGCCAGGTCGTCGTAGAAGTGATTCAAATAGGCCCGGTTGCCGGACATGGCCATTTCCATGAGCGTGACCACCTCGTAGTCCGGCACGAGCGGCACCTTTACATCCCCAAATGTGACCAGCTGGCGCTCGTTGATGAACAGCACTGGTCCGTTTTTCCCCAGTTTATTCACAGCCTCCACCAGCTGCCGATAAGCCGCCTGGCTAGCAGCCTGTTTGAACTGCGGATACGGATAAAGCATGGGGATGATGAACAGGAGCGGCATGACCAGGGCATAGGTGAACACGGCCCAGGGGCGGATGGCCGCGGCCCGTTTTTCACTTTCCGCCTGCACCCTGCCGCCTACAAAGAAGACGGCGACAATCCCCAGCAGCGTGGCATAGGCATCCATGTTGTGTAGGTCTCCGCCGCCGCCGATCTTGGTGCTGACCACCAGGCTGCCGGCAAACAGGGCCAGGATCATGGCAAACAGTCCCAGCCAGCGCAGCCAGTGGATATCCCGCCACCGGCGCAGGGCCGCCAGGATCAGGATCAGCACCAGCGGTCCGGTGACGATCAGGATCCCGGGGATCACGCCCAGCCAGTAGGTCTCATTGGGCCAGAGCCTGTCCCATAACAGGGCGGATGAAAAGCTGGAGGTGAACGCCTCCGTATTATTTGCATTTCCCGAAAGCGGAATATACACTGCCTGGGCGACCAGCGCCGAAGCCAGGCCGGCCACCAGCCACAAGGCCGGCTGGGCCAGATATCCCATCCATCGCTTGAAGGGAACCGGAGCACTCGTGCCAACCGGCTCTTCAAGCAGGTAGATGGCGATCGCGATAAGAGCCGGCATCGGGAACCAGTTGACCCGGCTGACGCCGGCCCAGAGTGAGGCCGCGATCACGGCAAGGAGCGAGCGCCAGGGATGCCTTGCCGACACGAATAGGAGCGGCAGGATCACCATGACTTCGAGGTGGTAATAAATGCCCACTCGAAGAATGTACAGGAAGTACCAGCCTGCCAGAAGCCACTTAAATGCCTTTTCGGCCTGAGAGACCGCCCGCCGGGAGAGGGCGATGGCGGTGCCGGCAGTCAGGACGATCCACAGCAGGAACTGCCAGAAACGATGGGCCGGCAGCCCCAGGGACGGGATCAGGAACGGGAGGGACTGTAAAAAATACCGGGTGGGATGAAGTGTGGAAAGCGGCAACGATTCCCCATAAACCCACTTCGAGAAATAGAGCGAGGCATAATAATAGCGGCTGCCCTCCGACCATCCCATCGAGAGCGGATAGGTGGTCACCAGGTTGAAGCGCACCAGCACTTCATAGGCAACACAGATAAAGATCGTCGCGCAGGCAAAGCCTGCCTGCCAGGTGGTTTGCAGGGCAGCCTTTAAAGCCGTCATGGCAGCCAGCACCAGCCACCAGCACAGCCAGTAATAAAAATAAAGCAGCATGCCCGGGTCGAAGGCAAAGAGCGGCTTTTTTACATTCTGCCCGATCTGAAAATGGAACTTGAGGTAGGGGATCCCGATCAGGATCAGAATAAAAACGATCCATCCCACAACCCGCCAAAATACGCCATCGAATTGAAGCCTGGCAAAGGGATTCGCAAAGGGCAGGCTCCCCGAGCGGGCCACGCGGACAAAAAGCCAGATACAGAAAAGGATGGTCGCCCAATAGACCAGCAGCATCCCGCCCCAGATGGAGCGCTGCAGGACGATGCCTGCCAGCTGGGCGCGTGCATAGGTGGACAGCGCCGCGTACAGGCTGAAGAGAAAAGTAAACGCGATGACGGTCAGCCAAAACGGGCGGGAGTCGCTTTTTTGGCGGATCATTGCTTTTCTACAGAGTGATATCGGTCTCGGTTACGGAGTTTTGTTTTTCGGTCATGGCGGCCAGCGCCGATGGCAGGAAGAAGGCGCCCGGCAGGCTGGCCAGCACCAGGTAGGCACGGATCAGTATACTCACAGTCAGGCTGATGGCAGGCGGAACCCCGGCCACGCGCGAGAACAGGAACGTAAACGACAGCTCCTGGAGACCATAGCCGTTGATCGAGATCGGCACCTGGGTGATGAAATAGGTCAGGCTCCACAGTCCCGCGATCATCCAGAACGAAATGGGATATCCAAGGTCGGCCAGAAAAATATAGATCGACAGGAACAGACAGATCATGTGGATCCAGCTAAATCCCAGGGACAGGAGCAGCGAGCCCGGTTTCTTGAACCAGATCGAGAAAGTCAGGAACGTGCGTTTGGTAAAGTCGATCGGCTTCTTAAGAAAGCCCAAAAACGACATCATGCCCAGTGACCTGGCAGGCAGCGCAACCCAGGTGTAATACAGCCCCAGCGGCGCCACCATGAACATGCCAAACATGCCGACGATCCGGTCCCCCACGATCGAAGCCAGGCAGACAGCCTTGTCATAGCCCATCTTCATCGCGCCCGCCATCCGAAGTACATCTCCGCCGATGGTGGTGGGCAGGAAATTGGATGCAAACAGGCCGGTGAACGTCAGCATGGCGCTATCCTTAAAGGAAATGGGAACATCGCCGGCCCTCAACAGGACATGCCACCGGGCGACGACGGCCGTCCGGGAGATGAGAAACAGGATGGCCACCCAGAGCAGGTCGATCGGCTGGATCTGCTTCATCGCATCGACCACGGCCTGCCAGCCTTGCTCTCTCAACAATACGGCGATTAAAACAATCGCCAGGACCGTCCCAACGAACTGCACGACGCGCTGGCGATTGCGCGATAACCAGGACTTCATCTTTATTTCCCCAGGATCTGGCGGACGGTATAGGTCGGCTTCTTCTGGGACTCGTGATAGGTGCGGGCCAGCAGCTCCGCGATCAATCCCATCAGAATCGACTGGAACCCCAGGATGAAGAACATGACGCCCAGCGAGAAGAGCGGAGACGTTAATATGGGAACACCTTCCAGCAGCTTGCGCAGGAACAGGGCCAGGAGCACGAACGTGCTCGCAAACATGAGGGTGATCCCCGCGCCGCCAAAGAGGCGCATGGGCTTGTGAGAATAATCGAGCAGAAACTTGACCGTGAACAGGTCCAGGATGACCTTCACGGTCCGCTCCAGCCCATACTTGGCCTTCCCATATTTGCGCGGGTGGTGGTGGACAGGCAGCTCGGTGATCTTCGCTCCGATCGAATGGGCGAACACCGGAATAAATCGGTGCATCTCGCCATACAGGCGGAATCCCTCGAGCGCATCGCGGCGATAGGCCTTGAGCGTGCAGCCGTAATCATGCAGATGGACGCCGGTCACACTTGAGATCAGGCCGTTGGCAATATTGGAGGGAATCGTGCGTGTCAGGCGGTTATCCTGGCGGTCCTTGCGCCAGCCGCTGACCAGGTCATAGCCTTCGTCGAGCTTGGCCAGCAGCATGGGGATATCGGCCGGGTCGTTCTGCAGATCCGCGTCCAGCAGGACGATGATCTCGCCCCGGGCATAGTCAATCCCGGCTGCGATGGCCGCCGTCTGGCCGAAGTTGCGGCGGAACACGACCGCGCGTACATGTTCGGGATTTGCCTCCACCAGCCGCTTCAGCGCATCCAGGCTGTGATCGGTCGAACCGTCGTCGATAAAAATGACCTCCCATTCCCGGTTGACGCTCTGCATCGAAACACAGATGGACTCCATCAGGATGGGAAGATTCTGCTCCTCGTTATACACGGGAATGATGAGGGAAAGCGTAGACATGGATTATTTATTCTTTAGCTTCTCTAGGTCGGCATCGACCATCATGGTGACGAGCTGCTCGAAACGCAAGGACGGCTCCCAACCCAGGATGGAGCGCGCCTTGGACGGATTGGAGATCAGCAGGTCCACTTCGGCGGGCCGATAGAATCTTTCGTCCTGGACGACATAATCGTTATAGTCCAGGCCAACATGGTTAAAGGCGACCTGGCAGAACTCACGCACCGAATGGGTTTCGCCCATGCCGATCACAAAGGTATCGGGTCCGTCCAGCTGCAGCATGCGCCACATGGCATCCACGTAATCGCCGGCATAGCCCCAGTCGCGCTGCGCCTCCAGGTTTCCCAGGCGCAGCTCCTTCGACTGTCCGAGCTTGATGCGCGCCACCCCGTGGGAGATCTTGCGGGTCACAAACTCCAGCCCCCGGCGCGGGCTTTCGTGGTTGAACAGGATGCCCGAGGTGGCAAACATGCCAAAGGATTCGCGATAGTTCACGGTGATCCAATGCCCGTACACTTTTGCGACGCCATAGGGACTGCGCGGATAAAACGGCGTGGTCTCACACTGCGGCACTTCCACCACCCGCCCGAACATCTCACTCGACGAGGCCTGGTAGAAGCGGATCTTTGAGTCCACAAAGCGGATGGCTTCCAGGATGCGGGTGACGCCCAG
>JBLMZU010000151.1:0-7918 GCA_050258995.1 Bacteroidota bacterium | reverse complement strand
ATATTTTAGTACTTCCGGGTCATCGCGGTCGCGCATCCAATAGTAGTTGTCTACGCGGGTTTCGCCGTGCTGGGTGATTGTGAAAGGGCGTTTGGGCGCCATGGGGGAGAATGACATCATTAACCTCTCAAATTTGTCTAAAGGTAGGGTAAAAGTATGAAGTTGGAAGGCTACAAAACGGAGATTCAGGCAGGATTTCACCTGCTTTTGGACTGTTGTCCCTGGCTCATAAGCCGTTGGACCGGCGGGTCGATAGGCCGATCGCAGCAAAAGGACCAGGGGCGGATTGGGATTATATCACCAGCAGATTAAAGGGCAGCTTAGGCCAGATGAGAGCGAAAACGGACCTTTTGGGAACGCGTTGGCAGATCCTTACGTCCTTTAAAGCAGTGATCAGGATTTCTTTTTTCCACGTGAAGAACATATTTCGATGGGAAATGTGGCTGTTAAATTTCCAGGAGAAAAATTAAGTAGCATACTTTCAGCGGATTGGGAAAAAGTTCTTCTCTACGCTCGAGCAGCCGGCCGGCGCAGGAAATGAAAAGCACAATCTTCAATGAAAATTGAGAGTATGAGTGGCAACACCTTTGGATCCAACACAAGTTTACAACATATTGATAGAGACTTCGTACTTAAATATAGAAGCGAATGATCGACATGCAAAGAATTTCCATCTCCCCGATAAGTTTTTTACTCAGGATCCTGGTTGTCAGCACTGGATTGATGGTGCTGGGCAATCTGCTTGCCTCTGGATTTAAAATGCCATTAGGGCCAGTTTTCCTGGTCCTGGGGATCTTATTCATGGGGATTGGCAACCTCCTTGGCCTTCCAGCACGCAGGTATGAGCGTCAATGCGGCGTCAGGCATATCAACCTTTTTAAATTCCCGGCCCCGGAGGAGTACATTGCCGGAAACTTGCTGACTGCCCGGCACGCCGCGTCTTTTTGCTGCTTTGAGAATGCCGTGTTACTGGCAGGAATGATCATTCTTGTCATCGGTTTCGTTATTCTTTTCTAAATCGTGTCCCAGTCTCTGACAGGATGATTTGGGGTGGAAATCCATTACGAGTATAAGCTGTATGACTGGCCTTACTCTTCATTCCTTTCCAATACCTTGAATAGGGCAGAGGCTTCCTCCCTTGCAAAACCTGCGTCCATTGCTCTTTGGAAGAGATCGGATGCCAACACCGGGAACCTGGCATCGATCCCGCTCACGATGGCATGCTGAGCGATGCGCCGGATCGCTCCCGCCCAGAGCTCCAGCGGCGCCGATGTTTCCTGGTAGTTCCCGGATTGGATGTTTTCCACCAGCCATTTCTCATATCCCTTGCCTTGTTCGCCCAACAGGCTGATAAACTGCTCCAGTGGAATCTGCTCTGCCTGGCAGATCTGTACGCTGTGGAACAGGCTGAGGAACATTCCGTAGTAGCGCATGATCATGACCATATCCCAGGCAGGAGCCAGGCCGATCGCTTCCCCCTTGTAATCAAGATTGTTCGCCAGGACTCGCAGCAGCGGTTCCGCTTTGTAGAACACGTCTTGATTGCCAGAGAACAGAATATGCGCGTCGGATGTTCCAATCGAGCGGGGACTTCCGGTGATCGCGCCCTGAAGGTACTCCACCTCATGCTGCTGAGCCCAGGCCGCGCCGGCGCGCGCTTCCTGTGGCATGCTGGTGGTGAATTGTATCAGCAGTCTCCCTCCAAAAATGGATTCACATTTGCTCAGGATCTGTTGAGCTGCTGTTGGGTCGGTCACGCACATGATGATGACCGGGCTGGCAGAAACTGCAGAGATAACCTCTGGAGCGAAAACGGCGCCTATTTCGACCAGAGGGGCGGCTTTCTCCGGGCTGCGATTCCAGACGGTAATGCTACGTCCATTTTCAACCAGGGTGCGTGCAAGGGCCGAGCCCATATTTCCCAATCCAATCAATGTGACTTCGCTCATTTTATAACCTCCTGGACAGCCCGGATCGATATCAGCTTACTCGGTCACGGTATCTTGTGTTTGATAAATTCTGGCGATCACCTCCTCGAGCGGCGGGTCGGAGATCGTGATGTCGACAACACTGCCGCTGTCGGTGAGGTGGGAGAGAACTTTCTCCACCGGGGTCTTGTGGGTGTCAAAGCGCAGTTTGACGCCGTAATGTCCCACCTTGAGGATCTCCACGCCATCCAGTGAAAAGTTCGGGGGAACCTCCTCGGCGTACCGGACCTCCACCAGCTTGGATGTTAGAAACTTGCGCTTGAGGTTGGAAACCTTGTCTTCATAGACGATTTGTCCGTGGTTGATGATAATGACCCGCCGGCACAGGGCCTCCAGATCACCGGCATCATGGGAGGTCAGGAGCACACCGACGTTTTCGAGCCGAGCCATCTCGCGGATCGCGTCGCGGATGTGCTGCTTGGCGACAACGTCCAGGCCGATGGATGGCTCGTCGAGCAGGATCAGCTTCGGGCGGTGGAGGAGCGAGGCGGCGACTTCACAGCGCATACGCTGTCCGAGGGAGAGCTTGCGGACGGGGGTCTCGAGCAGATCCCCGATTTCGAAGGCCTCGGCGAGCTGGTCGATCCGTTTGCGGGTGTCGCGGTCGTCCATCTCGAAGATTTTGCCGAAGAGAGTGAACGTGTCGATGGCGGGCAGATGATACCAGAGCTGTGGGCGCTGACCGAAGACGGTGCCGATGTGATAGGCCAGCTTCTGGCGATCCTTCCACGGGACAAAGCCCAGCACAGTTGCCTCGCCGCCGGTCGGATGCAGGATGCCGGTCAGTATCTTGATCGTGGTGGACTTGCCCGCGCCGTTCGGCCCGATGAATCCCAAAAGCTCTCCCGGCTCCATCTGGAAGCTGAGCCCGCGCACCGCCTCGACCGAGCTGTACACTGGCCTGACCAGGGCGCGCATCGAGCCGCTCATCCCGGCAGCTTTACGCTTGGTGCGGAAGGTTTTGCGGAGGTTGTTTACTTCTATTGCAGGCATGAGTTAAACACGAAGGCACAAAGGAGCACAAAGGTTTTATGGGTTTACGAAGGATATTGTAGTCGAAGCGGGCAGACAAGTCTAACAAGTCTTGTAAGAGGGGGAGAGGTTGGTGTATCCTATATGAAAACAAGCTTTTAAACGAAAGGATAACCCCATGCGTTTACAAGGAAAGAAGATTGCCACGCTGGTGGCCGAAGGTGTGGAAGACCTGGAGTATTATGTGCCGCTGATGCGGCTGCAGGAGGAAGGGGCGCAGGTGTTGACCGCCGGCCTGGACCTCAAAACTGTTCATGGCAAGAATGGGTTGGAAATTACGCCGGATACAAAGATCGATGCCCTTAATCCAGACGATCTCTTCGCCCTGATCGTACCGGGAGGCTGGGCGCCGGATAAGCTGCGACGCCACTCGGTGGTAAAAGAGCTTGTCCGCCAGATGAATGACCAGGGGAAAGTGATCGGCATTATCTGTCACGGCGGGCTGATCGCCATCTCGGCAGAGATCGTGAGAGGATGCCGGGCGACCGGTTCCCTCGGCATCAAGGATGATATTGTCAATGCCGGTGGAACCTGGGTGGATGAGCCTGCCTTCCGCGATGGCAATCTGGTCTGGGGACGGGTGGTGGCAGATATTCCTGATTTTTGTCGCGAGCTGGTCAGCGCATTAGTGGAAGAGGGGGGAAGGCCGGTTCCCACCGGGGAGTGAACAAAAACTCCCCCGGGCAACGCCCGGGGGAGAATTGATGTATTACCACCCTTTTTCTACAATCCTGCTTACTTTGCTACACATCCGGGCATCTTGAAACTGCCGATGCGTGTCTGCCAGCCGACCGTGCTTGAGATTTGGCCGGCGAGTGTGTAATACTCGTTGACGTACCAGAAGGTACAGTCGTCGACCGGGTCGATATTCAGAGAGGTGTAATCGCCCCAGCGGGAGTTCGTCGTGCGCTGCACCCCGGTCCCATTGATTATGGTCCCTTCGCCCAGCGTCATCTGTCCAAGCGGATCGTTCTTGAGACGTCCGGTATAGCGGATGCCGGGATAGACATCCACACCGTTTACTACGCTGTACCCCAGGGCCATGTTGCCCTGCCAGTCCATGGCCGCGCTGCCCATCCAGCGATTGACGCCATCAGACGGGGCAAAAGTTCCCTGCTGATAAATGGAGTAAGCGCCGTTTTCGCGGCGAATCTCGTACCAGCGAACCCCTGCCACTCCTGGCGCCGCTTCGACCGATTGATTGGTCACATATGATTCGTATGTACCGAAGTTGCGGTAGGCAAGACGGTAGGTCGGCCGCTGGCGGTAGGAGAGGATATCGAGATATTGAGCTGAGTTGGTAATGCCGGGTTGTGGCAAACAATCACGCGAGGTCGGAACGCAGGGGAAGACGGAATCAAAAGGTGCTGTGGGTAATTGCCCTGCGAAGTTGAGCGATGCCGTTGGAGTTGAATTCCACTGTACTCTCATTTCCCAGAGATTCAATGCGTCGGATGATGCGCCATATGCTGCATTATCATCCTGCGTTCCAACGATCAGGGCGGGGGCGTCATTCTTCGGCTTGGTCTTTCCGTCCACATCCGGTGGGAGCAAACCGTCGCCGATCAGGTTGAGCGGCACCACGTTCGAATCAAGGTAAAACTGCACGGCGCGGGCCTTGGCCTGGCCGTTGACCATCTTGTTCTTCTCGAGGGCATAGACGCTGATGCCATAACTACCTGCATCTCCAAAGTCGCGGGTGGTCAGGATGTAAGAGTCTTTCCACACGCTGTATTTTGGATAGTCGGGGAAGGAGTAAAAACCGGAACCAACCCCATCCTCTTGGGTGGGAAATGCGTAGCGGTAGTATGCCCCGGTGGGATCCGGTGTTTGTGAGATCGCCACGCAGTCATAGTAATAGGGCGCACCGCGCGTGGTGAACTGTGAGAGCAGCCAGCGGTCGGCGAACTGGTCGTAGAGCACGACCGGGTCACCGGAGGGATCGGTGCAGTCCTCCACAGGGAATCCACTCCAAAGTGTGCCGGTATCCACCGGCCCCAGGAGCAGGCTACCCTGTTTGTTATAGACGGCAAATGTCAGGTTTGCCATTTCAACATAATGATTCGGTCCTACATCGCCCACGGGGTCGGGCGGGTTGACTCGAAAGCCGAAAATATTGAAGTTGTCCTGATTGCTCACTCCCTCGAAATTGGCTAAAGTACTCGGGATGGCGAGAGAGGGCGCTGTGGATTGCACGACTGTATCGCCGGCGAAGCCGGTATCCACTACGGAAGGATTCCGCTCGTCACGAATATCCTCATCGTCATCTCCCTCCGTAATTGCAGGGACCACGCGATTGGCGGCCATTTCGCGCAGGGTCGGTGAGATATCGAATGCAATGTTGCTGGAAAATTTCGGTTTTGGCGCCTTGAATGCTTGAGAGGGGGCAGGCTCAGGAGCCGCTGCTGCCGGGATGACGGCCAGCAGACTGGCGATCACGATCAATACAAATGCAATGCTTGTCACACGTTTGAACTTCATTTGCGATTCTCCTTTTAGTCTGATGTGAGTCCGTTATTCTTGATCGGTGATACAAAAGAAGTTATTCCCGGGGTACCTCCTTTCCTAGGAACAAATCACCTCACAGTGGCGGGATGTGAGGGGACAAGTTTTAAATTGTGTTCTGTGTTGCTCGCAGTGACGATTTAAACAATTAACCGATGATTTTGCCCTAAGTAATCTATAAGGTATATTTTATATGAAATTAATGTTAGTTTCAAGAAACTGTTTCTCCCCAAACCTTAGAAAAGGTTACAGCCCTTAAAAAAGGGCCCCGGCGATCACCGGGGCCCTTTTTTACTCTTTGGAGAAATCTATTCCGAGATTTCCTTGACCACCTCACCGGTCTTCTCCGGCTGATTCATCCGGGTGGCGATATCTGCCTGGGCGATGATGCCCAGCAACTTGTTTCCATCGTCCACAACCGGGATTCGGCGCAGCTGCTGGGTGGACATGGCATCCAGAGCCGTCTCGATATCATCGTCATCCCGGCAGGTGATCACACCTGTGGTCATCACCTCCATCACGGGCGTGGTCTGAGGATCGCGTCCGCCCGCGACCACTTTGAGGGCCAGGTCACGATCCGTGACAATACCCACGAGCTTCTTCGAATTTTTGCTCTCCACGATCGGGATGGGACCGATATCATTATCCTTCATCAATTGGGCCACGCTTGCAACGGTATCTCCCGGTTCTGCACAAACAGGATTCCTTGTCATTACCTCACTGCATTTTGTCATGGCTATCAATCTCCTTTCTATCAATGACCTGCCACTGCTGGTTGACTGCCCTGGAATCAATAATCCTTGCCGCCCCCAGCAGTCTTGTTTTGGTTAACGCCCGCTGAACCAGATTGTTACAACTCCATCGCCGGGGAAAGGTCGAAACGATGTAAAATTATGAAGTGCTGCAGTATTCCCTTAAAATTGCGACAGAGTCTCAGCTTCAGAATCTCTGCAACAGGATTGATTCCGGTTACGGGCGGTAACTCAACCATGTCCCGACGGCAAATTTTTTCACGCCGAACGAGTCCCCGGGGATTTCGTCTTCCTTTGGGCTTGATTTTTGTCGTAGTAGTGATCGCGCTGTGCCTGTTGATCCCCTCCACACCACTCAACCTGACCGGCCAGGACGTCATCACCGAGAGGGCAATGCCCACGCCCCTCGCCACCTTCACCAAGCCTCCGCCGCCGACCAAGGAGCATATCGGGCGCATTATTTTTACCTGCTCGCGCGGGGACTACAACCAGCTTTGCCTGGTCTATGCCGATGGGTCCGGATACCAGCAGCTTTCGACACTGGAAGC
Source organism: Bacteroidota bacterium (assembly GCA_050258995.1). Classification (GTDB taxonomy): domain Bacteria; phylum Chloroflexota; class Anaerolineae; order Anaerolineales; family Villigracilaceae; genus Defluviilinea. Next base: position 1,093 of record JBLMZU010000151.1, on the reverse strand, counting down.
GAACAGTTATTACCCTGTTTATTCACCCGATGGAAGTTCCATCGTCTATGCATCGAACCAGAACGGCGGCTACTTCGATCTCTTTCTTTTTACGTTCGAAGGCAGCAAGCTTACCCGGCTGACCAACAACGTTGGGAATGTGGTCTCTCCCACCTTTTCGCCTGATGGAAAAACGGTCCTGTTTGCCAACCGGACCGGCGATGGGCCGACCTCTTTGTGGACGGTGGGGATCGACGGCAAGAATCCGAACCTCTTGTATACAGGCTCATCCACGATTGTGGCCGTCGACTGGTCCCCCAAGGGAGACCAGATCGCGTTCGTCATGGCGGTGGACAAGCCTGATGCGTATGAGATCTTCCTGATGAACCCGGATGGAACAAACGCCCGCCAGCTGACGCGCGGCCTGCCGGGCATCGGCGGGAGCGTAGACTGGTCGCCGGATGGCAAATCCCTGCTGATCTATGCCGGTCCGCCGGGGGACAAGAACATTTTTATGATCGACGTAGCGGCCGAGACCGCTGCACAATTGACCAACGGTGGGAATAATGGGTCACCTGTTTTTTCTCCGGATGGGCAGTGGATCGCCTTTATTTCTTTGCGAAATAACGATCAGGCTGATATATTTATCATGCGTCCCGATGGATCGGATGTCCGCCAGATCACGGATAACCCCGAGCCAGACTGGCAGCCCCAATGGGAGCCGTAGAGGTGGAACTGTCTTTTATGGAAGAGGTATTATGAAAAGGTCCTTGCTCGTATCATTGATGACTCTCATGCTGGCCGGATGCAGTGGACTGCCGGTTTCCATTCCCTTCCTGCAAACACCTCTGCCCGCCGCTCCTCCGCCGTCGACGGCAACGCCGTTTGGACTGCCGACTCTGCTGCCCAGCAACACTCCCGATATGTTTGTGATCAACACTGCCGAGCCGGCGAGCAGCTCGCTCACCGGAACCCCGCTGGCTACCGATACCGCTCTCCCCACTTCCACGGCCACCTTCCGCCCGACGATCACGTTCGAGCCGCTGGATCCTACGCTGTTCACGCCTTCTCCCAACCTTTTTCTTAACGTACAGAGAAGCACCAGCCAGATCGT
>JBLMZU010000150.1:0-13895 GCA_050258995.1 Bacteroidota bacterium | reverse complement strand
ATTCACCGGGCTGCATGACGCGCACATCCACCTGGATTTCAGCCTCGTCGGGCACAACATTCGAGACCGTGCCACCATGGATCACGCCGACATTCACCGTGGTCTGCCGCCCGTAATCGGTCAGCTTTTGGATGGCAAGGACCTGGTGCGCCATTTCCTCAATGGCGTTGCGTCCCATTTCGTGAGCGCCGCCGGAATGGGCAGCGCGGCCCTTCGTCCGCACCGTGAAATCGCCCACGCCCTTTCGCCAGGTCTTGAGCGAGCCGTCCGGCATGGCAGGCTCGATCACCAGCACAAGAGCGGATTCGCGTGCAAGCGCTTCGATCACCGGGCGTGACGTCTGACTGCCGATCTCCTCGTCCGATGTGCACAGAAGCGTCACAGGCCGGGACAATCCAACCCTGAGGACATCTTCGATCGCGGCCATGCTGATGACGATGCCCGATTTCATATCCAGTGTGCCGGGGCCATGAATCCTGCCATGCGATTCACGATAGGGCATCCTGGAAAGAGTTCCCAGGGGAAAGACCGTATCCATGTGGCAAAGCAAAAGGATGGGCTTGGCCGGGGCACCCCTTCCTTTCTTGCCTGGCGCAAATCGTGCCAGTACATGATCCCCTGTTCCCTGATTTGCAAGGATCTCCACCTGTGCGCCAAGTTTACGCGCCTGCCCGGCAACGATCGCACCGACGCGGTCCACAGCTGGCTTATCGTGGGAGGGCGATTCGGTTTCCACCAGGGTTTTGAGGAAGGATTTTAATTCCATGATTTCCAAAGACGAATCATTGCCAGCGGCATTTGAGGCTGGCAATGCTGTTCAGGATATACGGCTGGAAAAAACGATTATCTCAGCAGGAACACGATCGCGCCAACGACCGCACAATAGATGGCAAACACATACAAGGAGTGCCGGCTCAGGTAATCAATCAGCCATTTGATGGCGAACCATCCAACCACAGCCGCGGTAACAAAGCCTACGGCAAACAGCGGGAGAAGGTCCATGCTGTTGGGCATCTGGAGCACCTTGAGGGTTTCATAGGCCCCCGCTGCCAGCATGACAGGTACAGACATCAGGAAGGCAAAACGTGCCGCAGCCGGGCGGTCGAATCCCCGGTACATGCCGGCGCTGATCGTTGTCCCGCTGCGGGAGGCGCCGGGAAATACGGCCAGGATCTGCATCACGCCCACAAACAGGGCGTCATACCACTTCATTGAATCCAGGCGGCGGCTCTTGGAAGAGAACCGCTCGGCCGTTGCCATCAGCAAAGCAGCTGTGAACAATCGAATTGCAGCCTCCAGCATCGGCTGCTGAAAGAGCTTTTCCACCAGGTCGTTCAAGAGCAGCCCAACGATCAGAGCCGGGATGGTGGCCACGATGATGAAAATGCCCAGGTCCCGGTCCAGGGTTGGCTGGCGAAAATTCAACAGTGCCCTGGCGATGGCCAGCAGGTCCTTCCAGTAAAATGCCAGGAGGGAAACAATGGTACCCAGTTGGACAATGACAAGGAAGGAAAAGACCGCGTCTGAGGGCGGGATCCCCATCAGGTGCTGGGCGATCAATAAGTGTCCGGTTGAGGAAACGGGGATGAACTCAGTCAGTCCCTGGATGATGCCGAGGAGAAAGGATTGGAAAATTGTCATAGTAATAATAGTTGGATCAGATTATATGTGTTTGATATTCCTGGTCAGGACGAAGAGAGAGATGGATTGGTTACTGTGCCAGGTATTTACTTATCCTGGCTTAAGATACCCGCAAGTAATACTTGGTTATTACACTTCCATTGAGTCGATCGCAATTGCCTTGTTACATTCTTTACATTCTATGGTAACTCCAATCATGGGGATAGTATATCGCTGATAACGACCGGCATGAATGATCAATCTATTTCCACAGACCGGACAGAGATGGTTTTGCTCTAAAGAGAGTTCCCCAGGCACAACCATGAGCCGGTGTGCAAGTTCAGTTGTGGCATTGTCCCAAAAATCGTCACTCATTGATTTTCGTTCTTCGTTCTGCATTCCCCTGCCACTGCGCGAGCAGCTCCGGCATGCGCGCTTCAAAGGTCCCATCCGCGACATACATCCGGATCTGTTCCATCAGACGGATCAAAGCCCGCAGATTATGGATGGAAATCAAGGTCCCAGCCAGCAATTCCCTGGCAACGATCAAGTGACGGATATAAGCCCGGGTAAAGGTCTGGCAGGTATAGCAGTCACAGGTCTCATCGATCGGCCGGTCGTCGCGGGCAAAAGTGGCATTCATCATGTTCAGCCTGCCGACCGGGGCGAAGGCGGAGTGGTGGCGGGCCAGGCGGGTTGGAAGGACACAGTCGAAAATATCGATGCCGCGCGCCACACCGTTGATCAGATCCTCGGGCGTGCCGACGCCCATCAGGTAGCGCGGCTTGTTCTCCGGCAGTAGCGGGGTGACCACATTCAGTGTATCGTGCATCTCCTGCTTGGTCTCCCCCACGGAAAGGCCGCCAATGGCGATCCCGGGCGTATCCAGAGAAGCAATAAATTTTGCAGACTCGGCCCGCAACTCCGCCTGGACGCCGCCCTGCACGATCCCAAAAAGCGCCTGGTCAGCACGCGACTGGGACTTGAGTGAGCGCTCCGCCCAGCGATGGGTCCGCTCCATGGCAATCCGGCTGTAGGCATGATCGTTGGGATCGGAACACTCGTCAAAGGCCATGATAATGTCCGCGCCGAGATTTTCCTGGATCGCAATGGACTTCTCAGGTGTGAATCGATGGGTCGAGCCGTCGATGTGACTTTTAAAGGTCACCCCATCGTCGTCGATCTTGCGGGTCTGCGCCAGGGAAAAGACCTGGAAGCCGCCCGAGTCGGTCAGCATGGGACGCGGCCACTGCATGAACCTGTGCAGCCCGCCCATCTCACGCACGAGCTCGTCCCCCGGCCGCAGATATAGATGGTAAGTATTGCTGAGAACGAGGGTGGCATTGATCGCTTTGAGATGTTCTGGAGTGAGGGTCTTGACCGTTGCCTGGGTCCCCACCGGAGCAAAGACAGGGGTGATCAGGTCGCCATGAGGAGTGGTAAACACACCGGTGCGGGCGCGGTTGTTCCGTGCAGTGATCTGAAACTCAAACATGCAGGGGATTATACGATATCCAACACCGTACTCGGCATTAATCCTGGGAATATCCGCACCTGGATGCAAATGGCCATTCAGACAGGCAGAAACCAGCCGCATGCCATACTGGCCAAATTCATCATCAGGCTGAGAAGAGCCGCTTCCCTGAGTCTCAGCTTGTTGGCAGGGATGACATACAAAAGCACTGTCTCAATGACACAGACAAAAATTTCCCCGATCAACAAAGTGACCGCATAGGAATCGAAGAAAACCGTCAGTGCAATCCACAACAGGGATTGCGTCAACAGGTTTCCGACAAGACTCGTTAACAGTAGGGGCCCTAAAGGCTTGTTCTGCCAGGTGGAGTAGCCGGTAACGACCACAGTTTCAACAAGGATCGTTATGGCGAGAGTGTAGATCACTTCCTGGAGAAGCGCCGAATGAGAAAAAACACCAGCGCAAGGATCAGGACAATACCACACAGACAGGAGCACAATAGAAAGAACATTCCTCCCCAGGGCGAAATGCGGGGATTGAATTGGGCTTCGACCAGCAAACCCTCAAGCTGAACCGTCACTTTATATTTGGATTCAAACCCGGCCGTTTTAAATACATTACTCGCCCGGGTCTTGCCATCCGAAAACTCGATCTCGATCTTATGGTAGGGAGCAAAACCGTAGGCCAGCGCATTACAGCTCTCTGCCGTACAGCGAAACCCCTGCGGTCCGCCTTCCTGCAGCGGCTGCGCGTCGCTACAATCGGACTGCCTGCACTCGTAGAGGATCCCTGAGACAATGGTCAGCGGTGCCGTCGCTTCCGGCTGAATGAATTCAAAGGCCATGGTCGGTTTTGGACCGGTGTCTGCTTCCACCGTGCCTGCTGGCAGGAGCAGTAGCAAAAGGAGCAAAGGAAGGATGAGTTTTTTGTTTAAGAAGATCATATCGGGGCCCGGTACAGATTATTAAGCGCGAAATTACTGAATGCAATGAATACACCGGTCAAATTATAACGGGAGGATGGATTAAGTATTCGGGTTTACTTCGTCGATTGAAGGCGACGCTTAGAAGACCACACATGATGACCGCGCCTGGATTGAAAATGCAGCCGTTAAACCAAAGGAAACCGGATGCAATTCCAGTGAAAAAATAGACAGTGATTTGTGGTTTCCAGGAGATGATGGGGGATAATAGCAGGGACAGCTTTGATGGAGGTAATGCAAAGGGAGCGTGGGAAACTTTTCTAGTTTTTGATCGAGGCAGCCAATCCTTTCACAATGTATCAGTTTGCGCGCGTATCATTCATCAAGACACTGATCGTGGTCGCCAGGATGACTTCCACTTTCTCGGGGGGAAAGCCTGTTTGTTCCGAGATGATTTGAACGGCTTCCGCCTTGCGGTCCTTATCCCCAGCAATGGCCAGCAGGGTTCGCAGCCAAACATGGGGATTGATTTTGAAATTTTCCAGGTTATCCAAATTGTATTCTTCTCTCATTTGACAGTTCTCCTCAAATTTGTCATACAACCCTATTATATCCATCCGGTGTGAATTCTTGAGAAATTGTCATGATACTAAAAAAAATGTAAGGTCTGGCGGATTTTCCAGGTCCCAGCCACAGTTCGTAGCCTAGTATTCATGTCCACCACGCGCTCCTTCGTATCCGCAGAAAGAGTCCGATCAGGGCGAACATGAACGCATCTCCAAGGAAAAAACCAAAGTTATATTCGCTGCCCGCATTATGGACCTCGTAGATCTGTACGCCGGGATCAAAAAAGGAGATCACCAAGGTCACGGGAGTAATGAACCCATGCCACAATCCGGCCAGCGAACTCGCCACGCGGCCCTGTGGGTCAGGCTGGTCGACCATGGGATTCGGTCCAGGCATGCTGAGCTGAATGGTTGTATTCGGGATGTTGATCTGTATGCTGGTGTTGCTGGTACAGGCTGTCACCGTCAAAAGTAAAATCGCAGCCAAAACAAGCAGAAAGGTTTTCCTCATCTTTCCGACTCCTGTATGATTTGATCCTTTTGAAGCGTTCGTGAAGCAGCCTCGCATCCCCCGGCCGCCAGTTTGGCAGATGTAACTCCAAATCATTATACAATATATTCTGTGCCGTCCGCGTCCTCCTTTTATCAAAAAATCGAATAACAAATCCCGCAGGTGACGCTGATCTGCGGGATTTGTTGGTTGCACCTATGGGTTTCCTAGCCCTTCAGATCCTGTGGCTGGATCGGGATATGGCGGATGCGTTTGCCGGTCGCCGCATAAATTGCATTGGCGATTGCAGGCGCGACCGGCGGTACGCCCATTTCACCAATCCCCGTCGGGCGCTCATTGCTTTCGATCAGGTGGACTTCCACAACGGGCATCTCGTCCATGCGCAGGATCGGGTAATCGTGGAAGTTGCTCTGCTGGACGCGGCCATTCTTGAGTGTTGCCTGGGCTTTGAGCGCGGCGGTCAGGCCGAACGCGATCCCGCCCTGCATCTGGGCGATCACGTTATCGGGATTGACCACCTTCCCACAGTCCACGGCGCAAACGACGCGGCGTACGCGGACCTTGCCATCGGCATCGACAGCGACCTCGGCAACATCGGCCACATGGGTGACCCCAAACGTGGCGAAGTACGCCATGCCGCGTCCCTGCCCGGCCGGGAGCGGCTCGCCCCAGCCGGATTTTTCAGCCGCCAGGTTAATGACATTCAATGCACGCGGATTATCCTGGAAGAGCTGTCGCCGCATCTCCAGTGGATCGAGCTGCAAGGCCAGGGCCATCTCGTCGATGAAGTTCTGCTCGCTATATGCCCGGGTGAACTGGTCCACGGAGCGCCAGGCGCCGGTGGGAACGCTGCTGTCGCCCCCTTCCACCTGGATGGAGGGCATCCCGGGCTTATCAAGCGGGATACGCACATACTGGACGGCGAGAGGATGATAGTAATCGTGCTGCAGGTCATCATCCCGCGTCCAAAGCACCTGGACAGGAGCATTCACTTCCCTGGAAACCAGCGCGGCCTCCACGGCGTAGTCCGCCTGCAGACGCCGGCCAAATGCACCGCCGATCAAAGGCACCCGGACGATGACCTGGTTCTGCGGCACATCGACGACCATGGCCACAGACCTCTGCACCTCCTGCGGATTTTGAGTCGGCGCCCATACTTCACAACCCCCATCGTGAAAATAGGCAGTACAGTTCATCGGCTCCATGGTGGCATGGGCTTCGTACGGACTGACGTATGTGGCATCCAATATGCCGCTCCGGGTCGACTTTCGGATCCAGCTTTCTGCATCCGCGATCATCTGCTGGCTGTCAAGGTTGGCATTCCTGCCTTCATCCCAGGTCACCTTTAACGCGTCCCGGCCCTGGATGGCCGCCCACGAGTTTTCGGCAACCACCGCGATCCAGGTCCGGATGGGAACGATTTGTTTTACTCCCGGGACAGCTTTTGCATCCGTGTCATCGTACGCAGCGTACTTCCCGCCGAAGACCGGGCAGCGGGCAATGGCCGCGAACAGCATGCCCGGCACACGTACATCCAGCCCAAAGATGGCCTTGCCGGTCACGATCAGAGGAGCGTCCCAGTGTCCCTGGCCGGAGTGAACGATCCTGTACTGCGCTTCGTCCTTGAGCTTGACATCCCTGGGAACTTCGAGCTTGGAGGCTGCTTCGACGAGCTCTCCATATGGAAGCTTCGTCGTACCATCTGGATGGATCACGTATCCCGGGGCGGTCGTACATTCGGATGGGTCCACTTCCCAGGCCTGTGCGGCGGCCTCCGTCAACATCTGGCGGACGACGGCGCCGGCCTGCAGAAGAGATGAATAGTATGTGGAGATGCTGACGCTCCCCCCGGTCTGCTGGTCCCCATAATGGCTGTCAGCGGGCGCCTGCTCGATGCGGACGGAACTCCAATCGACATCCACTTCCTCGGCGAGCAGCATGGCGATTGCGGTCCGGATTCCCTGGCCCATCTCGGAGCGGAAGGCGGTCACGGTCAGGATGCCGTCCCGGTCCAGCTTGACATAAATATTGGGTTCCCATTCAAACGGAGCAAGGGCTGTGGGTGCGGATGTGGAGGTCGAGGTGGCCGGTACAATGGTGGACGTCGCCGGCGCATCGGGCGCGCAGGCATCCAGGGAAATGCCCAGCACCAGCGCCCCACCGGCGGCCCCCACCAGCTTGATGAAATCGCGTCGGTTTATGGAGTCTTTCATCTCACACCTCCCCGGCAGCGCGATGGATCGCAGACCGGATGCGCTGGTAAGTTCCGCAGCGACAGAGAACATCACCCATCGCCGAGTCGATATCGGCGTCGGTCGGTTTGGGATTCTTCTTCAGCAGGGCGGCAGCATTCATGATCTGCCCTGGCTGGCAATAACCGCATTGCGTGACATGCTCATTGATCCATGCCTTTTGCAGCGGATGTGAGCCATCCGCAGAAAGCCCCTCGATGGTGAGAATGTTCTTGCCTGCCGCGTTCTCCACCGAGGTAATGCAGGAACGGGCCGGTTCGTCATCGATCAGCACGGTACAGGACCCGCATAATCCCATGCCGCAGCCAAACTTTGTGCCGGTCAACCCAAGCAGGTCCCGCAGGACCCAGAGCAAAGGCATTTGGCGCTCCCCCTCGACGGTATAGCTCTGGCCGTTGACTAGAAGTTCAAAAGATGCCATGCGCCCTCCCAGAATCAAATGATGAAAGGCAAAATTGCCATTCTCCCATCATTATAGAATGGGGTTATTTTTTCCCCACTGTCCTACCGGCCAGTTTTCGCGTTCCAAATGTCACGTGAAACAAAAACCGCGGGCGCATCGCCCGCGATTCGTTCTGATCCCTCGTGAAAGAGTATCGATTGGTTCAGCGCCTCCGGCCGCCAAACAGTCCCAGAAGGAGAAAAATCACTGCCACACCAACCAGAAATCCGATGTTGTATTCCAGCCCATTGTTATGCACTTCGTAGATTTGCATGGCAGGGTTGAAAAAAGAGCCTATCAGCATGATTGGTGCAATGATGCCATGCCAGAGTCCTGTGATGATGCCGGCAACATTTCCCTGGTCATCCGGCTTATCGAGCTCGGGATTAGGACCCGGTGTGGTCAATCGAATTGTCGAGTCCGGGGTGGTAACTTCAAGATTGCGGCCTGGTCCACAGGCTGTCAGCAAGGCGAGCAAAATCAAAACCAAAACAAATGACTTTCTCATGTCTGCCTCCTTAGCAAGTAAACGAGGACGGACATTTCCTGTCGCGCTCAACAGGCTTTTTGCTTCGGATATGAAAACCGCAGGCTCATCACCTGCGGTTTGTGTTTATGCTTCCACAACTTCGCCTTGCACGGCGGTGGTAAAGACGAGGCCATCCTTGCCTCGCTCCACTTCGATCACATCGCCTTCACGGAACTCACCGGCCAGGATCTTCAAAGCCAGCGGGTCCTGCAGCTCGCGCTGGATGGTCCGCTTCAACGGGCGGGCGCCAAAGGACGGGTCATATCCCTCCTCGGCCAGAAATTCCCTGGCTGCCTGGCTGACTTCCAGGTCATAGCCTCGATCTGCCAATAGCTGGCTGACACGCCGCAATTGGAAGTCGACGACTTCCGAAAGCTGGTCACGGGTCAGCGGGTGGAAGACGACGATCTCGTCGATGCGGTTGAGGAACTCGGGACGGAAGTGGTTCTGCAGCACGCGGTTGATCGCATCCCGGTTGACCTCGCGCTCACCCTCCCATAACTGGTTGCCCAGGTTGGAGGTCATGATCACAACGGTATTGCGAAAGTCCACCGTGCGGCCCTGGCCATCCGTCAGGCGGCCGTCGTCCAGCAATTGCAGGAGCACATTGAAGACTTCGCCGTGGGCCTTTTCGATCTCGTCGAACAGCACCACGCTGTAAGGCCGGCGGCGCACAGCCTCGGTCAGCTGTCCACCTTCCTCATAACCGACATATCCCGGAGGCGCGCCGATCAAGCGCGAGACGGTATGTTTTTCCTGGTATTCGCTCATGTCGATACGAACCATGGCATGCTCGTCGTCGAACAGGAACTCTGCCAGGGCACGCGCCAGCTCGGTCTTTCCGACGCCGGTCGGGCCAAGAAAAATGAAGGAACCAATCGGACGGTTGGGATCCTGCAAGCCGGCCCGGGCGCGGCGCACGGCATTTGAAACCACACGAAGGGCCTCCTCCTGGCCGACGACGCGCTGGTGCAGGCGCTCCTCCATGTGAATCAATTTCTCAGTCTCACCCTCAAGCAGACGTGTGACCGGGATCCCAGTCCAACGCGCCACGATGGCGGCGATCTCTTCAGTGTCCACTTCCTCTTTGAGGAGTGCACCTTCGCTTTGCAGAGTCTTCAATCTGGCTTCCGCGCTCGAGATCTTTTGCTCGATATCACGCAGGTCCCCATATCGCAGGCGGGCGGCTTTCTCAAGATTTGCATCCCGCTCGGCACGCTCGATCTCCAGGTGGGTTTGTTCGAGCCTCTCCTTTAGCTCGCGCAGCTCAGAGATCGCCTGCTTCTCCGTTTGCCAGCGGGCGGATAGCGCCTTGGACTGCTCGCGCAGATCGGCCAGCTCCTGTTCGATCTTGGTGAGCCGTTCCTTCGAAGCCTTGTCCTTTTCCTTCTTCAAGGCTTCACGCTCGATTTCCAGTTGCATGACCTGGCGGTCGACCACGTCCAGTGCCTGGGGCTTGGAGTCGATCTCGGTCCGCAGGCGGGCGGCTGCTTCGTCGATCAGGTCGATGGCCTTATCGGGCAGCTGGCGATCGGAAATATACCGGTGGGACAGGGTCGCGGCGGCGATCACGGCTGCGTCGGTGATGCGCACCCCGTGATGGACTTCGTAACGTCCCTTGAGGCCGCGCAGAATGGAAATCGTATCCTCCACACTCGGCTCCTCCACCAGCACAGGCTGGAAGCGGCGCTCGAGGGCCGGGTCCTTTTCGATGTTCTGCCGGTATTCGTCCAGCGTGGTAGCGCCGATCAGGTGCAGCTCGCCGCGCGCCAGCATCGGCTTGAGCATGTTGCCCGCGTCCATAGCGCCCTCCGCCTTGCCCGCACCGACGACCGTATGCATTTCATCGACAAACAACAGGATCTCGCCTGAGGATTCTGTGATCTCCTTTAAAACAGCCTTGAGGCGCTCCTCAAACTCACCCCGGTACTTGGCACCGGCGATCAATGCGCCCAGGTCCAATTGCATCAGGCGCTTCTTCTTCAGGCCCTCGGGCACATCTCCGTTGACAATGCGCTGGGCCAGCCCTTCGACGATGGCCGTCTTGCCGACGCCCGGCTCGCCGATCAGGGCAGGATTGTTCTTGGTGCGGCGCGTCAGGATCTGCACCACGCGGCGGATCTCCTCATCCCGCCCGATGACGGGATCCAGTTTGCCCTGCCGCGCCATGCCGGTCAGGTCCCGTCCATAGCGCTCGAGCGCCTGGTAGGTGGACTCGGGATCCTGGGTGGTGACGCGCTGCGAACCGCGCACCGACTTGAGGGCGTTGAGGATCGCATCCTTGGTCAGGCCAAAGGAAGCGAGGCGCCTCCCCTCCGGCGACTCGGTCAGGCCCAACAGGATATGCTCGGTGGACACATAATCGTCCTGCATTCCCTTGGCATAGCGCTCGGCTGCCTGCAGCGCAGTGGATGTCCCCTGGGCCAGTCCGGGTTCGGTATTCGAGCCCTGCATGCGAGGTCGCTTGTTCAGGTCATTGCTTAATTCATCTCGCAATCCCTGAACGCTCCCTGCGACCTTGGTCACAATGGCAGGGACGATCCCCTCGTCCTGCCGGAGCAGCGCCAAAAGCAGGTGAATGGGCTCAATGGCCGGATGACCATAATCCTGCGCGATCTGTTGCGCGCTCAGGATCGCATCCTGCGATTTCTGTGTGTATTTACTCAGGTCCATAGTGCCTCCATACAAATAACATTAAATTAAAGAAACCATTCCCCATCCCTTGATTCTAGGAGGCGAGTATTGGACAATAGTTAGCAAAATGTATGAGGAGAATAAGAGAGACCGCAGGGCCCACCGTTCCGGATGCAGTTGCACTGCATCCGGTTTTTGGTGGATTCACCCTGCGAATATTTGTTAAGCAAACTTAACACAGACCGGCATGGACACCTGTACTTCGTCCCCCACTTTGGAAAGGTGTCCCATTCCCGGGTCGATCAGAAAAGTGACAATGTTGTTCGAATTCTGGTTGGCCGAAATGAGGTATTTTCCCGTGGGGTCGATCGCAAAACCGCGCGGTTCTTCTCCCCCCGTGGCGGTATGGTGCTTCAAGGTCAGCGTGCCGCTCTCGGGACTGACTTCATAACAGGCGAAGCTGTCATGGCCGCGGTTGGAGACATACAGATAGGCGCCATCGGGACTGATATGGATATCGGCCGGTAAGTTGCGGCCTTCATAGCCGGGAGGCAGGGTTCGCACGGATTGGAACTCTTCCAGTGTCCCGCCATCCGGGTCCCACGTAAAAGCAAGCACGGTGGAGTTCAGCTCACAGGCCAGATAGGCATACCGGCCGTTGGGATGGAAGGTCAGGTGCCGGGGACCGGAGCCTGGCTTCACACTCATCTCGCCATGCCGGATGAGCTGCCCGTTCTCCAAGTCCATCCGATAGATCAGCAGCTTGTCGATCCCCAGGTCGCAGGCGATCGCAAAGACGTTGGTGGGGTCGGGCAGGATGGAGTGGGCGTAGGGCTTGTCCTGCCGCTCGGGATGGATGCTTTTGCCGGTATGCTGGATTGTGGAACATACAGGCAGCAGGCGACCATCGGCTGCAATGGGAAGCATCGATACACTTCCGCTGATGTAATTGGCTGCCAGGGCATACTTCCCGGTCCGCTCGAGGCTGATATAGCAGGGATCCTCCCCGCCGGAGGATTGTTTGTTGAGGATGTTGACCTCGCCGGTTTGAGGGTCAACACCCAGGGCGATCACGCCCCCGCCCGGCTGGCCTTCGAATGTTCCCTTTTCATGGACAACAAACACATTGCCGGTTTGCGGGTGGATGGCCAGATAGGACGGATTGATTAAATCCTTCACCACGGACTTGAGAGTCAAATTGCCTGTGGAGGGCTCCATCTTATAAACGTATACGCCTTCGCTCGTGCTTTGCTCGGGCGTCGTATATGTGCCTACAAAAATCACGGCTTCTTGCCCGTTTTGAGAGGAATCAGATGGCATGGTACTATACCTCCTGGAGTATGATCTTTACCACTGTAAATAACGGTGCACGCCCCTTTCAGTCACTCTGGATCGGGGAATTCAGACTCCCTTTTCGTGCTGCTCCATGTCGGCCAGCAGCAGGTCGAGCGCGCCGACCGAGATCGTCAGCTCCCGGATCGAGATCCCCATGGAGACCATCATTAGGATGAGTGCCAGGGCAAAGGTCCACTGTCCGCCCGGGATCCAGCCGGCGAAGAGGGCGAACATGCTGATCACGCAGAACAACAGGCTTAGCACGCCAAAGATCTGCATATTGCGGATGAGATAGATGCGGTAGCGCAGGTTGGCGATCTGCAAAACCAGGTTCTCTTCCGGGACGGACTGGTAGCGGTCATACAACCCGCGGATGATCGTGGCAAGGGTCAGGAAGCGGTTGGTATAGGCCAGCATCAAGAGGGAGATGGCGGGGAATAACAGAGCAGGGGTGTTGATTGTGATTTCCATGGAATTATGTTTGTTCGGTGATTGCGAATGCGGCGTGCGCCGGGTTGACCAGCACCATGGGGACTTTCAGGAGCTGCATCTGAGGCAGGTGAGGATTGGTGATCGCCACATCGTACAGCGACATCCACAGGACGCGCGCCACCTCGAGACTGACGCCGAGCTCGGTCTGGGCAGAGATGCGGATCTTCCCTTTCATGATGAAGGTGCCCACCAATACCTCCACATCCACCATCATGCGGTTGGCCTCGTTCGGATCGTAATCCAGCGGCTCCTCCGTGGGCGGCAGTGTATGCAAACCGATCAGTTCGGTGCTCGGGAAATAGATCTCCGGGTAGGAAAGGGGCCTGCCTGTGCCTCCCCCGAACACCAGAACCTGTGCCTTGAGCAGGTGCAGATACTTTGGCACACCGTCCGACCGCAGCCAGATGTTGACGCGGTGGACGCTCTCCTTGGTCACCACCTCCCCCCGGACGACCGATTCCTTCGTATACAGGATGACCGGCGTCGTTCTTTCATCGGGCCTGAGGATATACATAATGCCTCCAAAGCGATTATACACTTGCCCGCGCCCCCCATTCCAGTTTATACTGGGTGGATCACATCCAATTTTTCACCACAAAGGCAACCAAGTGCCACACAGGAAGTAAAAAACCTTTGTGTAACTCAGCTGCACTTGCCGCAGGTGCAAGTGTTGTGACCCTTGGTGGTACATCCTTATCGATACCACGGACAAACGATCCTAATGCATAATAAACGCTGGGTGATCAACCCGCCCATTACACCTGAAGCCGACGAGGCGCTCGTCAGGTTTCCTCCCATCCTCAAGCAAATCCTGTTCAACCGCGGCATGGCCAGTTACGAGGAGGCACGCGCCTTCCTGCGGGCCATGCCGGGCTTCGACACTAACCCCTTCCAGCTGACAGGCATGGAGGCCACCGTGGACCGCATCATTTTTGCGGTCCGGAATGGCGAGCCGATCGCCGTCTATGGTGATTATGACGTGGACGGTGTGACCGCCACCGCCCTGCTCGTGGACGCGCTGACCAGCGTCGGGGCGAACGTCCGCCATTACATCCCCAATCGCTTCGACGAAGGGTATGGACTCAATATCGACGCCCTGGATACGCTCAAGGCGGACG
>JBLMZU010000149.1:0-15362 GCA_050258995.1 Bacteroidota bacterium | reverse complement strand
CTTACGGGGTGCGTATGTCCTGCCCGGTTTGATCGACGCCCATGTCCACCTGTCAGGCTCCGGGGAGGCGGACGGCCAGTTCCGCGCCAACGACGGCGACATGGCCTTGAAGATCCTGAGCAACGCCCAAAAGAACCTGGCCGCCGGGATCACGACCGTACGCGATCTTGGAGGCTGGAACGAGTTGGAGTTCGTAGTGCGCAGCTGGATCCAGAGCGGCGAGTTTCAGGGCCCGCGCCTGTGCCTGGCGGGCCGTTTTATTTCCATCACCGAGGCAGGCGCGGATACCTATCCAGGCATGTACCGCGTCGCGGATGGGGTGGACGAAGTCCGCAAAGCGGTACGCGAGCAGGTCAAGAACGGTGCCGACCTGATCAAGGTTGGCGTAACCGGGGCGGTATTGGTTGAGAGTGGAGTCCCCGGGGCCACTCACTTTAATCGGGATGAAATCCAAGCCCTGGTGCAGGAGGCCCAAAAGTTCGGGCGTTCCGTTGCAGCCCATGCCCATGGAGAAAAGGGCATCCTGCTGGCGCTCCAGGCGGGTGTCCGCACGATCGAGCATGGGACGTTCCTCCACCGCAGTCCCACGGCAATCTCGTTTATGGCAGAGAATGGCATATTTCTCCTGCCCACTCTCAAAGTGGGCTGGGATATCATCCTGGCCAACGATCCGAATGTCCCGGCATGGATCATGGAGAAAAACAAAGCCACCCAGGGTGATGCCGAATTAAGTATGAAGCTGGCGTATGAGGCCGGTGTCCCGATCGCCATGGGCTCGGACGCCGGAACACCGTTGAACTATCACGGGGGGAACACGCTGGAGATCTACTGGATGCAGCAGGCCGGACTGCCGGCCATGGATGCCATCGTGGCAGCCACACGTAACGCGGCGCGCGCCATCGGCTGGGACTCGTGGCTGGGAACCCTGGAGCAGGATAAGGCAGCGGACCTGATCGTCCTGGAGGCCGATCCGCTCGAGGATCTTCGGCGGCTCGCCGATCAAAAGCAATTGCGATTTGTCATGAAAGAAGGAAAGGTCGTGGCATGCCGTCCGGATCATGGCCTGCCTGTTCCCTTATTCGCGGCAAAATATCTTTCCATCGCTTGAACAGGCGCCAAATATGATAAATATCACCCAATAACAGGATGAATACACCTGACTGGAAAGCATAAACTCCATATAATTGTCTGCGTAGGGACGAGTGAACAATAAATCACATTCCACTCCCATGGCTCTCCAATACTAGCTTCAATGGCGCTCAATCCAGCACAGCTCTTCACTGAACCAAACTCGTTTCTAGGGCAGGAACCTGGTTAAACCGGTACACAATTAAATCCATCGCACCCTTACCGCAATTCGCCGAACCGTCAACAAAATTCATTGCAGACCCGCAGCTCATCGAAAAGACCCGCCTCTTCTGCTGAGGCGGGTCCTGGTTTTAAATCCAGCGTTACAAACTCTTCTACCTTTTGCTTTGTTTGGCGTCTTCCGGATGGATCTCCGACTCCCCGTGATCCTCATAGCCTCTCGCGCCGCGGTCGCCCTGGCCCCAGGAGGCCATTCCCTGGGCCTGGCTGTCTCGGGGGGCATTGCCTGCCTCGGAGGCGGGATACACGCCCGAGCCCCCCACCCGGTCCGTCCAGCGCGCCGGCGTTCCGGATCTTTCCCGGATCTGGAGCTGGTTCTGCACATCCTGTACACCCCCCACCGAATCGCTGATATCTTCAGCCAGTCTTTTAGCCCTCCGGTCCTGGACCTCACCTTTCAGGATCACATCACCGTTCATTACTTCCACATCGATATTGCTGGCGTCCAGATCTCCATGGCGGGCCATGCGCTCACAAACCTCCTCATAGATGCGCTCATCCGAGCGGACATAGCCGCGCGGTCCCTTGCCTGTGTGAGGGCCAGGCATATTTCCCCACTCGCTGTCATATCCCGCCTGGGAACGCTGCCAGCGTGCCAGCCGCTGCCGCTCCCCGGGGGTAAAATGAAAATCCGGATCCCGGAACTCAGGCAGCACAGATTGCCCGCGCTCCCAGCCATAATCGCTATAGGGGCCCTGAAAGCGATTTTCCGGCACATCCCGTGCCCAATCGTTTTGATCTTCCTGTTCCCGATATCTCATTTTTTACTCCTATTATTTTCAAATGATCCACTGGCTTACAAGCCATCCTATCCACTGGATGGCCTTCCATTAAATAACTGATATCAAGCAGCCAAAGCATCCTCACATCGGAGGGCACAGGGATGTTATGAGAATGTTTTCCTATTCCTGTTGTTTATCGATCACGAGATTGTTACTCACGCCCGCAACGGCAAAGACATTCTCGGCAACTCTTCCGGCAGTCTCCTTTTCATTGGGGCTGTGGACAGTTCCTGACAGGGTCACGATTCCATCTTTGACATCCACATGGATATCATCCGCGTCCAACCCCTGAACTTTTGCCAGGAGTTCCTGGATCTCCGCTTCCATGCGCGCGTCTGGGTGCTGTTCGCCTCGAGCTGTGCGGCCGGTATCATCTTCACTTTTCAGGTTACGATCCTGGGTCGTACGGGGGACATCCTCCGTTTCATAGATATTCGGATCCCGGTAAAATTCCAGATCGGTGGTATAGGGAGTGAACCGGAAGTGATCAAAATATTTATTCCCATCACCATCTCTTTCCACATCACGCCATTTACGCCCTGGATTCTGATCTGCCAATTTTGACTCCTTTCCAAGACCGGCCCCTCACCGATCTGCAAGATAAACATACTTATCCATATCCAGAACGGCAAGTAGGGAAGTCCCTATGGCGGTTAGGTAATTTACCCCATATTGCCCGACAGGGATTGCAGATAGACTTCAAGGAGAATCCAGGTTTTTGGAGGCGACTTTGCCTTATCGATCCCCATCCGGTCTGCCGGAAAGCGTCAGGAACGTTCTGCCACCCCACGCGCAGGAAATCTATATGGAGGCATTTAATTCAGCCTGGGAGCAATACGACCGGCCTGAGGAATGCTGGGGCGAAAGCTCCGGGGAAGAAACAGCTCACCGCGTTGTCTGGTCCGCTGTTAAGAGTAAAATCATAAAAGATGAAGAGACAGGCAAGTGAAGAGAGAAATAATGCAGGAGAATCTAGCGAAGAACAAGTTTACTGTGCTGGGCATTGGAGGCAGCCTGCGCAAGGGCTCCTATAACCGGGCCCTGCTGCGCGCTGCCCAGGAGCTGATGCCTGAAGAAATGGATATCCAGATCTTTGAGAATGCAACCCTGTCGGCCATTCCCCTGTTCAACGAAGATGTCCGCCAGTTGGGAGACCCGGAGCCCGTACAGACGCTGAAAAAGCAGATCAGGCAAGCGGATGCACTTCTGTTTTCCATACCGGAATACAACTATTCGATCAGCGGCGTCCTGAAGAACGCCATTGACTGGGTATCCCGTCCGCCCGCCGACTCTCCGCTGGATGGAAAGCCGGTCGCACTGATGGGCACCTCCACGGGCATTTCCGGAACGATACGGGCCCAGATGCATTTCAGACAGGTGTGCACCTTCACCAACATGCTGCCGCTGAACAAGCCCCAGATCTTTGTCGCAAACGCAGCAATGAAATTCGATCCCGAAGGCCGGCTGATCGACAAGGATACCCGGACCTTTGTGCGCTCGCTCCTGCAGGCTCTGCTCGACTGGACGCGCAGGCTGCATTATGGGAGCCTGATGGTTGAAGCACAAAATCACGCCGTAGGAACCGGCAAATAACTTCCTGGCTTTGGTCAGAAATGAAAAAGACGGGCGTTTGAGCGCCCGTCTTTTGTTGGATCGTCGATCTGATTTGAATTTATTGGACCGGAGCCTGGACGGCAGGACGTGTGTACCCGCTCACGTCCCCTCCCAGGTCCTGGATCGAATCAAACAGGAACTGGATCACGTACATGGGGTTGTGCACGAATGCACCCGGATCCTTCTGGGTGTACTGATAGTTATAGGCAGCCCGCAGCAGTCTCGGGGTCCAATTGCCGTTGTAGTTGACCGGGCCTTTGTCGCCGGTATCTGCCTTGCCATCGCCGTCCGCATCCAGGAAGAAGTATGGATAGGCAGCCGCGTCATAGATAATGCCCTTTGAATTCTTGCCGGCATACGCCTGGATCTGGGCATACAGTGCATCGGACAGGGTCTGGATCTCGCTGGCGATGCCTTCGGTCACATTGCCGTCCCCGTCCCAGTCGGTGGTATCCGTGTTGAAGCGGATCTCCTCCGGCTTCGCATCGCCATGACAGCCGGCGCAGGCTTCGAGCTTGGGCTGGAGCGCGTGGACGTCATGGCAGTCCTTGCACTTGTTCAGAGGATGCTCGCTATTCTGGCCCTTATACTCCTTGCCTGGATACTGGTAGGCGCCCTGGACATCGTTTCCAAACAAGGTGGCGCCGGCGGCAAAGTAATGGATGTTCTTGAAGCTGATCTTTGCGTCGACCGTATCGGCAGCCTTGTCACCCAGGGCGGCGTTCACACTGGCGGTCGACTCGCGTCCCATGTGGCAGGAAATGCACAGGTTGGAGTCATCGACCACCCAGTGGCCATCCGCGTCCCTGCCCCCAAAGCTGACCGTCTTCATGCTTGGGAAGGTTACCGAGGCAACGGCATAGCGCTTCGGGAAGTTCGCTTCGTCGTGGCAGGTGGTGCACATGAAGCCGTTGCTCGGGTGCATGGCGCCCACACCGGTCGTGGTGACCGAGCCCGTGGGCGAGACGACTGTTGTGCCGCCGTTCTTGAGGAACTCAGGCAGGCCGCCGGCGGTATGGCACTTCACACAGCCAAACGGGACATCGCCCGCGGCATCTCAATCACGGAACGGCATGGTATTGCCGGCAAAGTGCCCGGCATCGTCGCGGGTGTACTTGCCCACATCACCACCCAGGTCCTGGATCGAATCGTACAGCAGCTCGACAATGTACTTGTTCCCATGCGCAAAGGCACCCGGATCCTTGATCGAGACCTGATAGTTGTAGGCAGCCTTGAGCAGGCGGGGAGTCCAGCTGGCATAGCCCTTGCCATCCGCGCCGAGGAAGTAGGGGTAGGTCTCAGGGTCGTATTTGATCTCGGCGCCGGCTTTCTCCGTGGCATAGCTCTGGATCTGGGCCAGCAGGGCTTCCTGCAGACCCTGGATCTCATAGAACATGCCTTCATCTGTGTTGCCGTCGCCATCGTAGTCCCAGGCGGAGGCTTACGAAACGCGGATATTCTGCAGGCCGCCCTCCTGCTTCACCCCGTCGCCATGGCAGGCAGCGCATTCATCGACTTTGATCTTCAGCGTATGAGGGTCGTGACAGCCGATACAGGTATCGCGACCTGCGACGTGC
Source organism: Bacteroidota bacterium (assembly GCA_050258995.1). Classification (GTDB taxonomy): domain Bacteria; phylum Chloroflexota; class Anaerolineae; order Anaerolineales; family Villigracilaceae; genus Defluviilinea. Next base: position 10,021 of record JBLMZU010000149.1, on the reverse strand, counting down.
TGGAATTTCGCGTCATAGATCCTGCCGTCATACTCGTATCCACCCTTCACTTCCGTGCCGTACAGGGTCGCGGCTGCGGCATAGTAATGGATATTCCGGAAGCCGAAATTGACATCCTTGCCCTGATCATCCTTGATCGGTGCGACGACAGTATCCGGGGCATCGGTGGCATTAAATTGGGCGATCTGGGCATCCACGGAAGCCATGGATTCACGACCCTGATGGCAGACCAGGCAGCGGGAGGCATCGCCAAACCCTGTCACGACATACGGGACAGGCTCACCGTTCTTATCCAGCGCAAAACCGGGAAACGCGACGCTGTTGAGATTGCTCGCAACCGGATTGTGACAGGCAACGCACTGGATTCCTTGTGCGTCATGGGCCGGCACCGGGGCGTCCACTCGATTGGCCGCGGTACCATCGGCACCCAGAAAGTCCTGGTACCCGGCGCTGGTGTGGCACTTAGCACAGGCGACCGACACTTCGGCGGGATCTTCCTGATCCCAGTGCCGGAAAGGCTCATCACTTACATTGTTATGGGCAGACGAGGCCCAGTCATCCATATTGGGGATGGCAACGGGCTCGGCCGTGGGGGTTGTTTCCACAGGGGCAGCTGTGGGAGCCATAGTCGGTTCAGGCTTGCCGCCACAGGCGGCTAAAATGGCTGCAGGCAGGAGCAGGCAACCAAGTAGGATCAAAAACTTTTTGATCGGCATGTGATTCTCCTTTGGCAACTTCTTGCAAGAGATATGTTTTTGTTTGTTCCAGACACCTCCTCGTTCCCGGGGCAATTTCATCCCCTGCTCATGCCAATCCGTCAAAACTTGGGCCTTGACCGGTCAAAGACGACGGATTTCCTGAGAACAGCGTTAATTCGGATAAATCAAGTCGCATTATACAACCACGGCACTACAACTTGTCAAGTCAATCAATATGTCCAAACAAGGTTTCTAATCTTCCACACGATCGTCCTGCCAGGCAGCCTGTGAAGCGGATTCCCTAATTGGCTTTTAATGGATCGATGTTATATTTTCCTGCGAAGCCAACAGAGTGATCGCGGTCGCCCCAACACATCCTACAATAGAACTGCGTAACATCATTCCCTGCTTGGGACCACTTCCAACGAAAGTTTTAACGGCGCAGGAGGGTTTTTCTTCAGCATACCGATCTGAAATATCGTTCAGGTGCTGATGCCAGGTCTTCAAATGTATGATTAAAGGAAAGTAATATGCCTCTCAAGTATCTTTTAATCCTCTTTGTCTGTTACCTGCCGCTCTATCTCGCCCTGCTGATCTATCTGCGAACAAAAATCGAGGGATATTCCATGCGGGACCACATGGTCAGTTTCCTGGCAACATCGAGTGAACCATGGCGGTCCATCTTCAATGCAGCGACCGTCTTATACGGGGCACTCAGCTTTGCCGTGCCTTTCAGTCTCAAGACCCTGGTGGAGGCAAATTCCTGGGTTGGCCTGGGTGCTGCCTCGCTGCTATCGGCAGGGGCCGCCACCGTCCTGGTCGGATTTTTCCCGATGGACAAGAGGCTGAAGGTCCATAATGCCGTTGGTTTTATGGCCTTCTTCAGCGCCCTGTTTGCAGGCCTTGTATTTTTCGTCCTCTTCAGCCAGGGAAAGCTGTTCTCGCCCCTCATGGAACTGGTCAATTTTGCCGTGCTGGCAACGACGATCCTGCTCGGATTAAGCCTGTTGTTCCACCGCAAAGAGAGCTCCCTGCTGGAATGGATCGCCTTCCTTTGCACGCTTGCCTGGAACTTCCTGTTGGCAGCGCTGCTCCTCATAAGAGCGTTCTAGCAGCATGTGCAATAAGGGGGATAAAATTAAATGGGCAGGATTGTATTTCCCCTCAGGTACTTCGCCCTGCAGTAAGGCCAGTGATGTGCCGGGCAGCCTGCAGGGACGGGTTCGCCACGTTCCGGCCGAGACTGGTTTCACCTGTGTATGATCGGCGGCAGGTGAGGTCTACTACCGGGGAGAGAACTCCTTCGATCACATCGGTGATGGCACCGCGCACTGGAAGTAGAATAGCTATCGAACACATAAAAAAAAAGGGCCGTCCAAAATAGACAGCCCTTTTCTATTGGATGACTCTAGCGCAATTCGATGGAATATTTGCCGATATTGCCGGGCAGATCATACGCAAATGCTTCCAGGACAATTCCTGGCTGTCGCATGACCGGCGTCTGAGTGGTGTACTTCCAGATGAGTCCATCGAGCGGGGACTGCTCGGCCTCCCCTTCTTCCAGGATCTCATCCACATTCCGAATCACCAGGCGGACACTGAGGATCATAAAATTGTCCCTTGCCCGGATCAGGATGCCCTGGCTGACCTGATGGTCCCAGCCGCGGATGTCGATATCGAGGACCTCCGGCTTACCGAGGTAATCGGCAACGGCAAGGTTGTAGGCCGTGTTCGATGTCCCCACCGCCTTAGACTGGTAGAGCGGCTGTTCCCAGGCAAACTCGGCATAGGTGACTGCGTGACGGACCTCCTCCTGCATGGAGTTCTTTTTTCCGCTGTATTTGACCCTTGGGTCGAAGCTGGGTTTACGGGCAACGATTTTACGTCCGGACCGGGTTTTGGACACAATGAATTCCTCCAGACGGCGGGGTCTTTGAATTCCCCCTGAATGGGATCTGAAGGCTTCAGTCACGTCTCACCTCCAGGTTGATAACGTTCGGGATTGTGCATTGATCGATAAAGTGGTGCTGCATGGTATCTTGTTCCTTCTATATAAGTAAAGGCTTGCCGTTTGACGGTTGTTTGCTGGCCAGATGATCTCCATCGCCAGAGAGGAAACCTCCGCCGCCCCATTTCCTGAAAATCAGTATATTCCAATAAGAGATAATATTTCTTTACAGAGACTTTACATCATAATATTTTGGCTATGCGACAACAACGTAAACACTTTATATATATCGAAGCACCCGGCCGTCCATAAAAAGGAACCCATCTTGCCGATGGGTTCCTTTTTATCCTGATGGCTCAGGCAATCCTGGCCAATGGCACATCTTGCGAAACGTGCGTTCGAGCCGCTGCATACTTCTTGAATACTTCGATTTCGGCCTGATCGTATGGGGTGCCATCCGGACGGAACAGATCGTGGAACCAGAGCTTGGGCTCGCCGCATTCGTCCACGGAAGAGACGTCTATCCGGCTCATCGGGTTGTTGAGGTCCTGCCAGGCAAAGATGGTATTGGTCCTCCCGGCCACCAGTCCCCAGTTGATGCAGCCGACCTTCCTGCTGGCAAAGACCGGCAGGTGCGTGCCCACCAGGCTCCCACAGCTGCGCGCCATCCATTCGGTGCAGATGATCGGTCGTCCATAGAGCTCCAGCTCGGCGATCTCTTTTTCCAAACCGTCTGCCGGCTGATAATTATGGAAGCTGAGGATATCCGAGGCTGCCAGCTGGAACTTGTTGAGCTCCTTGTTGTCGAACCAGATGCCGGCCGTCAACGGCTGGGAAGGATCGACCGCCCGCGCCCACTCGAAAACGCACTGCAGCAGCGGCAGCGAGCCCGATCCGTTGTTGCTGTTTCCGGGCTCATTGTATAGATCCCAAAGCAGGATGCGCTCGTCGTTGGCGAAGGTCGTCAGGATATCCGTGACATAGCGCTCCAGCCGCCCCCAGGTGGAGGGATCGGCAGTGACCACATCCGCGCCCGGGCTTTGGATCCAGCCCGAATTGTGTATCCCCGGCTTGGGCGCCGGCTGCGGGCCGATGGCTGCGTGCCGGTTCCAGCAATCGTCAAAGAAGACCAGCATCGGGCGGATGCCATGCCGGGTGGCGATCTCCAGAAAACAACCGATGCGCTGCTTGAGGCCCTCCGGGTCCGCCTCCCAAGCCAGGTCATGCAAAAAGGTCCGGACGGTGTTAAAGCCAATGTCTGCCGCCCATCCCAGCTCGCGCTCGATCGTGAGCGGATCGAAGGTCTCGGCTTGCCACATCTCGAGCTGGTTGATGGCGTTGCTGGGGATGAAATTGCAGCCGGTCAGCCAGGGCTGGCCGGCATACCATTCATTGGCTTTCTCAATTGACCATCGGGTGGAAGTGCTCATTGGCTTATCCCCCTCTCAAGAGGTCGAACTGAAACTATAACGACGGGAAACCGGCTGAGCGAAGTATGGAATTGCTCCTCGCTGCGAATGGAACGTCCTTGAAGTTGGAGAGGATCGAATGTATTCATTTTTAAGTGCCAGACAATGATTTCCTTTTTTGTAAGTGTTGTGCACATTCTACAGACGCTTTTTAAATTTACACTAAACCACAGATTAGCAAACCCTGAAATCGGGCCAAGCTTGCGGATTTGTATAGTATAGACGTCTGTAGAAGGAAAAGGTTTCCCGTGCCAGGCCAAGTCGCGCTGGATGCAATGAATTTGTCCTAATTCCCCGACAGTACGCCAGGAATGTGGAAATTTCTGCTTTTAAACACGGAAAATAACAGGCCGTAGGCGCCTGTTCGTGGAAGTCTACCTGCTTTGTTGTCGAACTTCCCCCATTGCCCGACCTAGCTGGACAACTTATACTAGTACAGAGGTCCCAGACAGTCCCTCAGGCCGGCCATTCTTGCAGGCTGCATTTCACCCCCATTCTCCACGATTGCATATAGGCTGAAGCTTAATAACCAGTCGATCCAAGTTACACGAACTGGGAATGTTTCGTTAATCCCAATATTAGTCCTCTCCATCCAAAGAGGGATGAACCACGAAAAGCTTGGTGCGATCTGCCTGAATTACAACCCGGCTGAGCAGTTTTCCGGATGGGCACCTAAATTTTAATAATAGAGTAGGAATTTATGACAGACAAACATTTGAATCAAGACCAGCAGGATTCAAGGCAGGGAACGCTGGATCTGGTATGTTTTTCTCATTTACGCTGGAATTTTGTGTACCAACGTCCCCAGCACCTGATGAGCCGCTGTGCGCGGGAGCGCCGCGTATTCTTTGTCGAAGAACCGGAACCGTCTGACGGTCCCGCCCATATGAAACTGGAAAAGGATCGGTCCGGGGTCATTGTGGTCAAGCCCCAACTGCCCGGGGGACTCAATGAGGAAGAAACCAATGCGGCACTTCGCACGCTGATGGACCAGTTTTTTGCAGATGAAATCGATGAATATATCCTCTGGTATTACACCCCCATGGCGCTGAACTTCTCGCGCCAGCTGCAGCCTGCCCTGACGGTCTATGACTGCATGGACGAGCTGTCGCTCTTCAAGGGTGCGCCTGCCAGGCTCAGGGACCTGGAGCAGGAGCTCATCAGCCGGGCGGACCTGATCTTCACCGGTGGACAGACCCTTTATGAAGGCAAGAAGAACGGCCATGACAATGTCTACCTCTTCCCAAGCAGCATTGACGCCCGCCACTTTGAGCAGGCCCGCAAAAAGCAGGCCGATCCTGCCGATCAGAAGGATATCCCTCACCCGCGCCTGGGCTTCTTTGGCGTGATCGACGAACGCATGGACCTCGATCTGCTGCGGGACATGGCCCTGGCACGACCCGACTGGCACCTGGTGATGCTGGGCCCGGTGGTCAAGATCGATCCGGGAGCTCTGCCTGCGCTGCCCAATATCCATTATCTAGGCATGAAGACCTATGACCAGCTTCCCCTCTACCTTTCCGGTTGGGATGTGGCGCTGCTGCCATTCGCCTTGAACGACTCGACCCGCTTCATCAGCCCGACGAAGATCCCCGAATACCTGGCCGGCGGCAAACCGGTGGTCTCCACGCCGATCCGGGATGTGATCAACCCCTACGGCACTCAAAACCTGGTCTCGATCGCTGCCAACGCCACCGGGTTCGTGGATGCGGTTGAAAAGATCCTGCATCGAAACAGGGACGAAGCCGCCCGCTGGCTGAGGCGCGTGGACGAGAAGCTTTCCCAGAATTCCTGGGACTATACCTGGAAGCAGATGATGACTTTGATCGAGTCGAGCATGGCAGCCGACGATGAGGAGGAGAAAACTGAAAAGGTCTCGAAACACCGTGAAGCGACCATCCCCAGCATCGCTGTTGACCTGGAGTTAAAAAAAACAAACGGCAACGGGAACGGTAACGGCTCCAATGGAAACGGAAGTGGAAGTGGAGGCAAACGCGTCCAGGCGTTCGACTATCTGATCGTGGGCGCCGGTTTCGCCGGCAGCGTGCTGGCCGAGCGGCTGGCCTCCGGCTCGGGCAAAAAGGTCCTGTTGATCGACCGCCGCCCGCATATCGCCGGGAATGCCTATGATTATTTCAACCCCGACGGTCTCCTGATCCACAAATATGGACCGCACATCTTTCACACGAATTCACACGAGGTCTTTAACTACCTGTCCCAGTTCACCGAGTGGCGGCAATACCAGCACCGGGTGCTGGCGAGCGTGGACGGGCAGCTGCTGCCCATGCCGATCAACCTGGATACGATCAACCGCCTGTACGGGCTGCAGCTGAACGCCTTCGAGCTGGAGGATTTCTTCAAGAAGGTGGCGGAGCCGCGCGAAAAGATCGTGACCTCCGAGGATGTGGTCATCAGCAAGGTCGGGCGCGAGCTGTACGAGAAGTTCTTCCGCAACTATACCCGCAAGCAGTGGGATTACGATCCGTCGGAGCTGGATGCATCGGTGACGTCACGCGTCCCGATCCGCTTCAACCGTGACGACCGCTACTTCAGCGACATTTACCAGGTCATGCCGGTCCACGGCTACACGCGCCTATTCGAGCAGATGCTGGACCATCCCAACATCAAGGTCATGCTCAACACTTCCTATGAGGAGATCATCGACATGGTGTCCTACAAGGAAGTGATCTTCACCGGGCCGGTGGATGAATATTTCGACTTCGTCTACGGCAAGCTACCCTACCGCTCCCTACACTTCGAGTTCAAAACCCTGAATGAAGAACGGCACCAGCTGGTGGCGGTGATTAACTATCCCAACGAATACCCCTACACCCGGGTGACAGAGTTCAAACACCTGACCGGGCAGCACCACCCCAAGACCACCCTGGTCTATGAATATCCCACAGCCAACGGCGATCCGTACTACCCCATCCCGCGGCCGGAGAATGCCGAGCTGTACGCTCGCTATCAAAAACTGGCGGCCCAGAAACGGGGTGTCTATTTTGCCGGCCGGCTGGCGACCTATAAATACTACAACATGGACCAGGTCGTCGCCCAGGCGCTCACGCTCTATGCCAAGATCCAGGGCCTGGAGCGCAGCAAGGCGATCGCCGAGCATACCCTGCATTACCTGCCGGTCAAGCTGACTGTCAATGAACGCAAGGGATATTCCACGGCGGCGTAAACGGACTTCGAGCATTTGATCGTGGATATTCGGTAATCGTATCCGGTCCACCCCGCCCAGCCTCCCCTTCCGAGGGGAGGAGTTTTTTAATCTGGCATTCGAGGCTTGGTGGATGGCCGCAGGCACGAGCCACTTACCAAGATCCATGCCAAGCCAGGAGACGAAAAGCACAAATTCCCTGTATACTTATAGATGGGAATTCACGATGCCCGGGAAAATGCCTGCATCGAAGATCTGATCGCCCTGCGCGAACACAACCCAGCCCCTTTGCACTGACAATGAAAAATACCCTCTCGTGAGGATCTCCCGAAAACTTTTTAGTCGAGGCAGGCATCTCATACAGCTTCGCCCAACCCATGCCAGAAGTGAGGATGGATGATGGTATCCAAACCAGGTCAGGATCAGACCAGGGCTGCCGGGAAGAGCCGGGTGTTGTTGGCGGCGCTGGCCGTCTTCGTGATCTCCCTTGCTTGTTCGTCGATCACCCGCTTTTCCGGACTGCAGGCACCAGTCCCAACCCCTGAAGCGCCGCTGGGGCTGATCGCCTATGTGGGCAACGACGGGAATATTTACACGACCGGCCGGGGTGGAAAGCAGCCCAACGCCATCACCCAGGATGCGAACCTCGACCCGGCCTCCGGTCAGGTGGGTCGTATTTACCAGTACCCGACCTGGGCTCCGGACGGGCAGCGCCTGGCCTATGTCCGGTTCAGCGTAAGTGAATCCGGCCCGGAAGTCAGCCTGTTCTCGGCATTGTCGGATGGTAAAAAGGCCGTCCAGGCGTTCACCAGCCAGAATTTCCAGCCATTCTACCTCTCCTGGTCTCCGGACAGCCGGAGCATCGCCTACCTGGGAAACGATGCATCGGGCGTTTTGTCCCAGTACCTGGTCGCGAGCTCGGGCGGCGAAAGTAAATTGATCGGCAGCGGACAGCCCTATTATTGGGACTGGTCCCCGGACAGTCACACGCTCATCGTCCATAGCGGAGGTGCACGTTCAGCCAACCCGGATGCGCTCCTGGCTTTTATCACACCCGCTGGCTCGACCTCCAGACAAGAGCTGGACCTAAAACCGGGCTCATTCGATGCACCCGCCTGGTCCCCCAAAGGGGATGCGGTTGCCCTGGCGACGCAGACCGATGCAGGGAATGAAGATCTGGTCCTGGCCGGGCAGGATGGGAAGGTCAAACAGGTGCTCGCCAGGTTGAGCGGACCGGCGGCGTTCGCCTGGTCGCCCAAGGGCGTCGACCTGGCGTATGCGGTCGTAGACCGGGCAGGATCCGTTCCCAGCATCCGCCTGGTCGTGATGGACAGCACCCAGCCTGACCATCAGCAGCAAGTGACCGAGGGAGAGCTGGCTGCGTTCTTCTGGTCTCCGGACGGTGGGAAGATCGCCTATTTTCTGGTCGGGACGGAGGCGCCTTCCGCCACATCCTTTCAGCAGGTGTCTCAAACCCAGCCGGGCACGGACCTGGTCGTCTGGGTTTATGACCGGGCCAGCGGGGAGACTAAAGACGTCGCCACGTTTGTACCGACGGCTTCCTTCCAACAGATCCTGCCTTTCTACTCACAGTACCAGCGCTCAGGCACGATCTGGTCCCCGGACAGCCAGAGCCTGGTCCTTTCGGGCGTCGACCCATCCGGGAAGAATGCCATCTACACGGTCGGTGCGGATGGCAGCCAGTTCCAAAAAATTGCCGATGGAGACCTGGCCTTCTGGTCGTGGAAATAGAGCTGCCAACGGTCAATTTTCCACCGGCGTCAGAGAACATCCTGGCATGGTTGCCGGGCGGTTCCAAATGTTCCGGACCTAGAACGCCGAGCTGTACGAGGCACCATAGGGTCCTTGAACAGCATTGGCAGCTGATTAACCGTCCCGAAGGTTAAAAAAACCGAATAGAAGTTCCCTGGACCGTTACCCTGCAGGGCGGTGATCAGCCATTTTTCATCAGCTTGACGTAGATCTCCTCCAGGGCCGATTCGCGCATCGAGAGATCGATCAGCGTCCAGCCGTTGGCCGAAACGGTTTCGAGCATGTGTGCGATGGCATCCACATCCCCGGTGCGGAAGACGTAGTGGCCGTTGACGTGCTCGTAGTCGAGCTTTTGATCGGTATGGAAGAGGACCTGGTATTCGCGCTTTCCCAGCCGCGAGCGGATGACGTCCATGCTGTCGAAGATCAACAGCCTGCCGTTCTTGATGATGGCCACCCGGTCACAGATGCTCTCGACATGGAAAAGGTTGTGGGCGCTGAGCAGGATCGTTTTCCCTTCGCGCTTGAGGGTCCTGAGATAATTGATGATGAAGAACGAGGTCAGCGGATCCAGGCCCGAGTTGGGCTCGTCGAGGATCAGCAGCTCGGGGTCGTGCAGCAGGGCCCGGGCGATGGCTGTCTTGCGCTTCATACCCTTGGAGAATTCGCCGGTCAGCCGGTCCTTGCCGGCCAGGCCCAGCGAATCGAGCAGCCCGTCGATGCGCTGTTCTGCCCTGCCGCGCGACATCTGGTACAGCTCCGAGAAGAACAGGAGATACTGCCGGGCGGTCATGGCCTCGTAGAGCGAGCTCTCCTCGGGCAGATACCCGATGCGCTGCTTGACCCGGATGCTTTCCTTTTGCATGTCGTGGCCCATGACCCGGACCTGCCCGGCGGTGGGCTCCACCAGCCCGGCGATCATTTTCATGGTGGTGCTCTTGCCCGCCCCGTTGTGCCCGATCATCCCGAC
>JBLMZU010000148.1:0-20570 GCA_050258995.1 Bacteroidota bacterium | reverse complement strand
GTCCGGTTAAACCGATAATAGACTTCGTCGAATACGATCACGTTTCGCCCCACCGCCCGGCGCAAACGGTAAATTTCATCCTTGAAACGGGCCTTTAAAGCCTGGGGGTCGTCAGTTTCCGGCCAGAGTGCCTCACCGATCTGCTCCTTGGTCAGCGCCTCCTGCCGGAAGAGAAAATAGAAGAACAGGTCCCTGACCGATTTTGTACGCCACTCGGACATGGGAATAACCCGGCCGCTCACACTGACCTCGGCGCGTCCAAATGCCCGGATGGTCAGACTGGCTGCCGGTAGCTGGATGGACTGGGCGTGGCGGCGCAGCGTTCTGCGCACTGAGATAAGCTGCTCACTCAACTGGTTTGACTTATCGAGCAAACCGGCAAGGCTGCGTCCAATTTCCGGGTCGGTTTGCAGCACTTTTAGCCAGGGAGATGCCTGATACAGGGCGATCAACAGAGCATGCGTGGACTTATTCCTCATTGCCAGCAATTCACGAAACTGCGACCTGACATTCTCACGCTGCCCGGCCTGTTCATACGCTGCCATCAGCCAGACCAGGCACCACAGTATTTCGGATTCCCTGCCATCCTGAAGGAAACAGTCCTTTCCTTCCTGAAGCAGGGAGATTGCCTTCTTGGTCTCATGCTTCCAGAGATGGCTTCGGCCCTCCAGCAGGGCCCACAGGCCGCGCTCGTATGAGGACTGACTTACCTTCAGATATTTGCGAAATGATTTTAGGATTCCGGTTGCCGCCTCCAGATCGCCATGCAACAAGGCAAGGTTTGCCCGGGCCAGCATGAGGTAATTTGAGATGAAAATACTCGAAAGTCCGGCTGCGATGGATTCCGCCTGTTCGTATGCCTGTCCGGCAGCTTCATACTCTTCGATCTCGGAATAAAGATCCCCCAGTCCGGTAAGAATAAGGGATTCCGCCCGAAGATGATGGCTGGTACGAGCACAAATCAGGCCATGTTCATAGGTCTCTGACGCAAGCTCATACTCCCCGATCTGATGATAGAGGACGGCCAGATTATTCAGGGTTTCGGCCTGTAAAAAGATGTTCTTCTCGGCCCGCCAGATCTCTATTGCATCTTGATAATGTCTTCTTGCCGGCTCCACATCCCCAATCGCCGCGTAGACCATTGCCGTCTCGCCCAATAACATTGGGATGCTCCCCGTTTCCTTCAATTCCTTGTAAAGCGAGAGGGAGTGCTCCAGTTCTTCTATCGAGCGGCGGGACCGGCCCAAACGATATAGATTTAAACCTTTAATTCGCAGGGCTTCGGCATACAGAGGCTGGAGAGACAGGTCGGTTTCCACCAACTGCAGGACCTCATCCACATCCTTCAGAGAAGCATCATACATACCCAACAGGCGCAGTGTATGGGCGCGGCGCGCCAGAGCCAGGGCCAGGCCGGGTGTATTCTGACTTTTTCGATAAATGGCGACTGCGTTGTTCAGCAGGTCGTTGGATTCGGTCAGGTTCCCCTTCATCGCCAAAAGCGCGCCACGCAGGGAGATCAATCCCGCCCGTGTCCGCACCAGGGCAGGCGGCAGGCTGTTCAGCCAGCCATCCAGAGTGACCAATGCTGCATGCAGCATGAAGGTGCCCGCTCGCTCAACAACCTGCACCTGGGCTTCCTGGTCGTTTAGCTGTCTGCAGGTGAAATAGGCCTTTTCCCACTCCCCGGCCTTTTCATAGGCTGCCACCATCCGCTGGAGAATGCCTGGCACCTCGTCGGGTCGTTCCTCCCGGATGCGGGACTGCAGGAATTCGCGGAAGAGCGGATGATAGCGCAGCCAACGTCCATCTGCACCGAGCGGCAGGACGAACAAATTCTTCTCGAGGATCCAGCCCATCAAGGCGTACCAGCTCACCCGCTCCGAATAGAGCGGACCCAGGATGGCCTCACACAATTCGGCGCTAAACTCGTCCGTGAGCGATGTGCGCAGGAGGAATAAACGAACTTCCCCCGGCTGCTGGTCCAGTACCTGGCGGCCGAGGTAGGCAAAGGTATCCACACCGGAGACACGCGCCACACCGGGCAGGTTCGAAAGCACCATGCCGGTGATCCAGCCGCCGGTCTGCTCGACAAATTCAGACGCCGTCTCATCCGAGAGATGCTGGTGGTGATTCTGGGCATACAATGCCTGCACTTCGCGTGGAATGAACGCCAGGTCCACGTGGCTCAGGCCGGCCACCTGTTCGCGGGCCACCATCAATGTGACGTCATCCAGCTCGGGCAGGGTGCGGGAGGAAAGCAGCAGGTGGCAGTTTTCATCCACCAGCTGCAGAAAGCGATTGACGAGGGAGGCGATGATCGGCGCCTCATCCAGCAAATGGAAGTCATCGATGATCAGCAGAAAATCGTTTTCTGCATGCTCGTACAATTCATTGGTAAGGGTCACGAGGATCGTTTCAGCATCCGCCTCGATGGACCGCAATTGATGAAGCTGAACACGGGAGGTCTCCCCCACGCCGGGGAACCGTTCTGCCAGTGATGCGATCAGGTAGGCAAGGAAGCGCTGGGGATCGCGATCCAGAAGGTCGACGGAAAGCCAGCAGACGGGCATGTTGACATGACCTGCAAGATCGATCAGGAGGGACGTTTTCCCATATCCCGCCGGGGCGGACAGGAGCAGGAGCTTGTTATCCAGCAACGACTTCAGACTCTCCAGCAGACGGGTGCGGGAGAGGATTTCTGGACGGCGGTGAGGAACGATGATCTTTGTCTTGCTGATCGGTATGAGTTCGGTTGACATTGCTTCAGATGAATACACTTATTGTACACATTTACGGAGCTTTTTCATCTGATTTTTGTCCTGTATTCGGGGCACTTTACGAACTGTTTATCCCTCCAGGCTTTGTGCCCTAATCTCCTGCAGTATGCGCTCCTGGATACCCGGTGCCGCCGCTGCCACCGATTGAGGAGGTGAGATGTAATCCCGGTCCCCACTCACATTGGTCACCCGGGCGCCGGCCTCTTCGCAGATCAAGCCGCCGGCTGCCACGTCCCAGGGTTTCAGCGATATTTCCCAATAACCATCAAAACGCCCGGCCGCGACGTAGCACAGGTCAAGAGCTGCCGACCCCAGGCGGCGTACACCCTGGGTCAATTTGGCAAGGCGCACAAAATTGGCAAAATTATCCTGTTTCGTATTCCAGGCGTCGTATGGAAAACCCGTAACAAGCAGGCTTTTCTGGAGCTCAGCCGCAGCAGAGACATGGATGGCACTGCCATTCAGGAAGGCTCCTGCGCCGCGCTCGGCTGTGAACATCTCATCGCGCATGGGATCATACACGGCGCCCAGCATTAATTTCCCTTCGAATGCATAGGCAATGGAAACACAGAAGATCGGGATATGGTGGGCATAATTTACCGTTCCGTCAAGCGGATCGATGAACCAGATGTGCTGGTCATTGCCCTGGATGATCCCGCTTTCCTCGGCAAAAATATGATGATCGGGGAACTTCCCCTGGATCTCTCCGAGGAGGAAGTCTTCGGACTGGCGGTCGACTTCGGTGACAAGGTCGATGACGCCCTTGTAATTTACCTGGTGTTCCTTGTTGTAACCAGCGCGAAGGATGGCGCCCGCCTCCCGGGCAAGGCGTTCGATTTCTGAAAGTGTAGGAGTCATTATTTCTTCAATTCATCAAGGGTTTTGTAGATATCGTTGAGCTCGGTCTGGATCTCATCGCGGTCTCGCATGGATTGCTTCAGAAGGGCATCAAAGGCCGGCCGCTGATCGGCAGGCAGCGTGGGCAGCAGGCGCTCGGCACGCGCGATCTGCGTGTTCTTGTGGCGCAGCTTGTTTTCGAGACGGGTGCGGTAGCCGTTGTAAAACCTTTCCATATCGAGCGGCTGCGGCTGTGTCAGCGGCTGCTGCTGTGTGACCAGCTCGGCCACGGTCAGTAAAAAGTCCTCGGTGTCAATGGGCTTTTCCATGAAACGGGCCGCACCCAGGCTCAGTGCGAAATCCTTGTCTTCGGGAGTTACATAGGTTGCAGAGAGGAAGATCACCGGGATGGAGCGGGTCTCGGGATTGAGACGAAGTTTTTGGACCAGGGCATACCCATCCAGCCTGGGCATCAGGATGTCGGTAATGATCAGCACCGGTTTCTGGCGGGCGATCACTTCCAGCGCCTCCTCGCCATTATGGGCGGTCAGGACGGCATAACCTTTGAAGCGCAGTGTGACTTCGAGCAGCTCGAGAACATTTGGGACGTCTTCGACAATCAGGATGGGACCATATAAAGTGCTCATGGATGTATTGTACCTTGTTCCCGGATGCGAACAAGCATGCCTTCCTACCCACTCCAGATGCGGGAGCCCAGGGCCGAGCGGATGAACTCCACCGCCAGGATGGCTGTCTGGTTCTGCACATCCAGGATGGGATTGACCTCCACCAGGTCCATGCCGATCAGCTTGCCCGTTTCGGCGACGACTTCGCAGGCGAGATGAGCCTCGCGATAGGTCAGGCCGCCGGGGACGGGAGTTCCAACGCCTGGCGCGTGACGCGGGTCGAGGGCGTCCATATCGAGGGACAGGTAGATCCCGTCCACGTCGCGGCTGACGCGGTGGATGGCCTTCTCGAGGGCGGCGACCATGCCGATGCGGTCGATCTGCTCCATGCTCTGGACCATGACATCGGACTCCCGCAGATTGCGTTTTTCGCCCGGGTCGAGATCCCGCGCTCCTATGACGGCGACGCGCCGCGGGTCCAGGGCGGGAGCCGCCTCGTCCCACAGACAGACCAGGCGCGGGTCACCGAGTCCGCACAGGGCAGCCAGAGGCATTCCATGGATGTTTCCGGAGGGTGTCGTCCCGGCTGTGTTGAAATCGGCATGGGCATCCACCCAGATGACGCCCAGCTTCCGGTGTTTCGCCGCGCCCCGAATGGACCCAACCGACAGGCTGTGATCGCCGCCCAGCACCAGCGGGAAGCGTCCGCCCTGCACGGAGGTGGCCACTGCCCCGGCGACACGCCGGCCCATGGGAACAATACAGTCCAGATACTTGAGGCGGGAGTCTGTGATGGCGCAGGTCTCCTGAATGGGGACCTCGATGTTGCCCTTATCCCGTAAAGTGTAGCCGAGCTCTTCCAGCTTGTGATGAAGATGGGCATAGCGGATGGCGCTGGGCCCCATATCCACGCCGCGCCGGTCAGCGCCCAGATCGATCGGCACACCGATAATATCAATTTCCATATACACCTCTATTTTTACGTGATTTTGACAAACATTGTGACGCGGTTGCGTCCGCTGTTCTTGGCATGATACAGGGCCCTGTCTGCCGCCTGGAGAATCTCCTCCCCGGTCAGCCCATGTTCGGGGAAGCTGGCCACGCCGGCCGAAAAGGTCGTTGAAAACCTGAGATCTTCATACGGAATGGCAGCTTCGGAAAACGCCTGGCGCCAGGCATCCACCCGGGCATGACTTACTGCGAGCGTGGCATTTGGCATCAGAATGACAAACTCCTCCCCGCCATACCGGCAGACGACATCGCTCCGCCGCGTATGCTCCAGCAGGAAACCCGCAAAGGACTGCAGGACCACATCACCGCATTTATGTCCGTAGTGATCGTTGAACTGCTTGAAGTTATCCATATCCATGATCACCACCGAGACGGGATAATTCTCACGCTTGGCGCGGGTGATCTCCTGGTCGAGAAATTCGGCCATGTAGCGGCGATTATATACATTCGTCAGCGGGTCACGGATCGCCTGTTCCTGCAGTTTGGCACGCAGCTCCTCGATCTCAGCCAGCTGGCGCTTGAGGGTATCGTTGGCGCATTGGAGATCATTCTGGAGCCACTTCTGTTCTGTAATTTCATGGGCGACGATCACGCGTCCTTCCAGGGAGTTAAAGCGGTTATACAAGGGTGAAATGACCAGCTCAAAGGTACGCGGGGACTCACCTGGAATTTGGATCTCTTCATGGATTTCAAGGGCCTTCAAATAGCGATCCAGAAGCTGCGGCCAGCTCTTGAAGACCTCGGTGAGTTTTTTCCCGACGATCTCGTCCATGCGCTTGTTGAGTGTCCTCTGGGCCACCGTGTTGGCATCCAGCACCCGGTCATGGACGTCCACCACGAAGACCAGCTCGGGGATGTGCTCCATCACCGTATAGCGCGCGATCGGCATCAGGTCGAAGATCCGCAGCCCAAATACGCCGACTGCGATGAGCGCCGCACTCAGCGTGAAGGAGATCGGCGTCAGGTCGACGCGGGTGGAGAAGGCCGGAAACAAAACAGGCGCCGACTGGTAGAACACATTTACCAGGATCGGGATCAACACGGCTCCGATCAAGGCAAACGTCTGTCTGCGATACAGGTTACGGTATTGGATCGCGCACCAGGCCAGCACGGCCATTCCCATTAAATTGAAGATGTAGGAGTTAACCAGGGCGACCACATACCCGGAGCCGCGGCCGATGATCAGGGGACCGCCCAGCGCAGAGACGGGACGAATCGCTGGATAATACAGATAAAACCAACGGTCGGAGAATAGAAACAGGAGCGAAATCGCCGGGATGACGAACAATAAACTGCCGGTGAACTTATTCAGCCAGCGGTCCAGGCGGGCGTACTGCACCGTGAAAATGAACCAGACCACCGGCACGGTCAGAATGCCGATATTTTCAAACCGCAGCCAGAAACGCTTTGCTTCCAGGTCATCCACAAGCGTGATCATGGCATATCCGAAGCTCCAGATTGCCAACAGTGACAGCATGGCGATCAGGGATCGCGTTCCAGACGCCGGCGGCCTGCGCATCAAAAAGATGGCGATCAAGAGCGCGGCAGCCGTATTGACCAGCAATACGATGGCGAAGACGATCCATTGGGTATGCACGAACGACACCTGCCCCAAACTTTAAAGTCACCTGCACTGAATTTTACACTGCGACGGGGAGTATTCTACATATTTTCAACACAATTGCGCAAGGGAATTTCATCAAAGATTCATCTTACGAACCTATATTGCCACATAAAGGAGCATTTTTATATGTCCACAAATCCCATGAAGACTGATTCAAATTTGTCAGCCGCTGCCTCGCCGGTACCTCTGGCCAGGCCCAAACGTTATCATCCGGCCCTGGTTACTTTGCATTGGCTGATCGCGATCCTGATCTTTGGGGCATTTTTTCTTGCGCAGGAAAATGAGGGCGGGCGGGAACGCTTCCGGCCGGAGGGAGGCAACTTTCCTCCTCCAGGAGCCCAACAGGGAGCTCCCTCCCAGAACATCCAGCCCGGCTCGGCTGCACAAGGATTTCCCCAACAGGCAGGGCAGAGCATCCTCTCAAGAATTGGCATTCACATGGTGGTCGGTATCATTGTCCTTGTATTATTGATCGTCCGTCTTTTCGTGCGCTGGAGGACTCAACATCCGGAATGGCTGTCTGCCGGGAACAAATATTTTGATTGGATCGGCAATCTCACCCACTGGGGACTGTATATTCTGACCTTTGCCATGACGATCACCGGCATCATCCTGGCAGATCGGCGCGGCACGCTCGCCAGGGTTTTCGGCATCGGCTCGCTCCCGGCTTCCGGCAGCTTCCGCCGAGGCGGTTTCAGCCTGGGAATGTTCCATGGCGGGATCTGGACCCTGCTGCTTTTATTGATCATCCTGCATGTCGGCGCAACGCTCTATCACCAGTTTATCCGCAAGGATCACCTGCTGCAACGGATGTGGTTCGGGAAAAGCGCCAGTTAAACGGGGATCGGTCAAGAAGCCCAAAACATAACGCACCCCGAATTTAATCTTTCGGTATCCTGGCCACCGATACACATAGAAAGAGCCGACCCAAAGTCCGGGTCGGCTCTTTTTTTTTCGCTGTTACAGATCCATCGCCAAAGATCGCTTACCATGGAGCCTCAGAGGCACGGAGCATTTCATTTTTTTCTCAGTGTCTCCGTGTCTCGGTGGTTCATCCTTAAGTTTGGGGTTAATCATGTTTCGCTTCTTATAAGACATGCCATGCATGAAGCGCAAAATAGATCAAAAACAACAGCAGGGCAGCAAGGCCCACATGCCAGAAAAACCCCAGGATGCGTACAACAAGGTGGAGAAAGTATCGAATCAGCACAAAGACAAGCAGGAGTCCCAGGGCGATCCAAACCCATGAGCTGAAGCTGGAGAGATCGAGAGTCATACCGGTATTCCTTAAGCGGTCCTGTAATATCCTACATCTACTGAGTAGACCTGTCCCCTTTTAATTACCTGTTTCACCAAATTCGTCCCATAGCGGTACCCGAGATGGCGGTAATCGGGCACGGACAGGATGAGCATATCGGCCTGTTTGCCAGGCTCGATGGAGCCGATCGTGTCGGACCTGCGGATGGCGTGAGCCGAATTGATGGTCGCTGCGGCGATAGCCTGGGCGGGAGTCAGGCGCATATAGCGGCAGGCCAAAGCGATCGCGATCTGCATGGATTCGTTCCAGGAAGTGCCGGGATTACAGTCTGTGGCCAGGGCGAGGATCGCATCTGCGTCGATCAATTTGCGCGCAGGTGTATATTCCTTTTCGGCAAGTCCAAACGGGGTGCACGGTAGGGCAACGGCAACCGTGTCGGAGGTTCCCAGCACTGCGATATCTTCATCCGAGGTCTTGACGAGATGGTCCGCGGAGGCCGCGCCCAGTTCCGCGGCAAGGGCCGCGCCGCCCAGGTTGTCGAATTCATCCGCATGGACTTTGAGCGGGAATCCCAGTCCTTTGGCTTTTTTCAGAATTTGTTCCGACTGATCCAAGTTAAAAGCCCCGTTCTCACAGAAGACATCCACAAAGGGAAGAGGCAGGCTCGGGGCATGTGTTCCCCACCATTCCTTTAGGATCGGCAGCATCGTCTCGCAAACCAGGTCGGTATAGCCCTGCGGGTTGCCCTTGAATTCAGGAGCAATGGCATGCGCGCCCAGGAATGTGAATGACAGGTCGAGGGGCGTTTCATCATCCAGCGCCAGCAATGCCTTGAGCAGGCGCAGCTCGGTGGCGGTCTGCAGCCCGTAGCCCGTCTTGGCTTCAACGGTTGTAGTGCCGTGCGCGAACATACGCAGCAGGCGGGGACGCGTCTGGGCAATGAGCGTCTCCATCGAAGCCGTCCGCGTGGCACGTACCGTGGAGATGATGCCACCGCCTGCAGCAAGGATGTCGAGATATCTGGCCCCGGCCATTTTCATCTCAAACTCGTTGGCGCGGTCCCCGCCCCAGATCACGTGGGTATGCGGGTCCACAAAGCCCGGCATGAGCACGCATCCGTTTGCGTCGAGGGTTGGCTCGTGGGGAAAGGACGCCCGGAGCTCGGCCGTCGTGCCAACGGCGACAATTTTTTCATCGCGTACCACGACTGCGCCATTTTCAATAATCCCAAGGGTTCCGAGGGAATGACCGCGCTGCGGTCCGCCTGCAAGGGTAAGGAGCTGGGAGGAGGAGTGGATGAGCATGTTTTGTCTTTGGAGGTGTCTTCAAATTCAAAAGGTTATTTATGTAATTTACCACACATTATAGGGAAGCGCTTGACAGCGGTACAGCACCATCACTACACCGAACGCAGTGCGGCGCGAGTATGTATTTCCGTCGCTCATCAAGGATCAAACTTTATGCCCGCCTCCTCTGCAGGAGGCAGAATGATTCATGGAAATCAGTTTAATCCGTGGCTCGTATTTTATTCTGCCCTTTTCAGCATATAGGTGGTCACACTTCCCTCGATCGGTGGCATTTCATAGACAAAGACCAAATCGTGCTCATCGATGGCGGTGGGTTCCCATTCGCTGAAATCAGCAGAGATCGAAACCAGCCTCGCCCCCTTTTTCATCTCGGACTTCAGATGCGGTGCAAGCCTGGTTACCTCTTTGGAGGTTGCATACACAAAGACGACGTCTGCAGCGCTTAGATCGGCGCGATAAAAATTTCCCCAGCGAATTCGAACCCGCTTTCCAGCCCCCCTTGAAGCAACACGCAGCCAGGCCAGCACACACTGAATGGGACCGATCTCAATCCCCACCGCCTTTGCCCCAAACTCCCCCGCCGCGATCAGCAGCACCCGTCCGTCGCCTGCGCCAAGGTCATAAAGAGTCTCCCCCGGCTGCAGGCCTGCAAGCTTCAAGGCGTTCCGGATACGTTCCGGTCGCGTCGGAACCGGCGGAAGGCCATACAACGCAGGGACGAGAATCCACAACAGGATCACCACAAAAAGCAAAATGCTCAGCCCGTAACCAGCAAGGACGATCATGCGTTGCTTCTTTCCGCCCGCCTGAACCAGGCGACGATGCGTGGAATAATGACGATCTTTTGGGTCAGCTCGGCCAGAGCGAGCAGGGCAAACAGGTTGAATACGATCGCGATCAGTGTGACAGGCAGGAAGCCGAACCGCTGATAGATGAATGTTGCGAGCAGGGCACCGATCATGCGACCCAGGGAGTGACCGGTCAGGTTGAAGGACAGCATTGTCGCACGCGCAGACGGCATTATTTCGGTCATCAAGGGGATGTGGCTCACCATTACATATTCGAACGTAATGTAGAAAAGGAACAAACCGACCAGCGCTCCCGTCTGGGTGGTGCCCACGATGGGCAGCAGAAGCGCAGCGAGCGCGTTGCCGCTCAACCCCAGGACCAGGGCCCGCGGTTTGCCAAGACGGTCGGTAGTCAGGGCGACCAGGCCCTCACCGCTTAGCTCGGAGATCCCGATCACCGCCGAGGCGCCTGCCAGCGCGGCAATTTTCAAGCCAAAGGAATCTTCCAGCCACACGCCAAAGATCAGGTTTACCAGCTCATTGGCAGCACTCGCCCACAGGGCGATGGAAATTCCGGCCAGGGCAGGGAGGCTTGTCAGCACGCCGCGGACATTTTTGAGGGATGTATTCTCCGGATGGACGGCAGAGCTGTCGTTGCGCGGGATCATCCAGCCAATAATGGCAAAGGTGGCCAGGCCCAGGCTCAATAAAACAGGGAACGGAGCGCTCCAGCCATACGTCGCGATCAGGTATCCCATGAGCGGGACGCCCAGAATAAAGGAAAGCGACCAGGCTGCCTCTGTCACCGCCAGCGCCGTGCCGCGCCTCTCATAAGGAACGCGGTCGCCAATATAGGCCTGCATGGAGGGGTCGAAGAGATATTTGCCGAGGATGGTGAGCAACAGGGCAGCGCTGAAGGTGATGAAATTTGGGCGAATCGCAACGATTGCCATGCCAGCGGTAAACAGGCTGATGCCAGACAGCATCCCAAACCGGCGCCCGCGCTGGTCAGCGATCGAGCCAAAAACGGGGGCGAACATCCCTACAAACGAGCGGGCTGTGACGATGAAGGACAGGGTTGTGAAATCCACTCCCAGCCCGCGCGCAAATACCGTCAAAAAGGGATACACCATCCTGTGCATTGTGTTCAGGACAGTGCGCACAAACATGAAGACGATCAGTTGAAAGCGGATGCGCATTTTGTTTTACAGGCTTGAAATGTGGGCAAGAATACCATAAAAAACATGGAGATCCTGCGGCGCTGGAACGATATTTCGGTTTTGTTTTATTACATCCCCATTCTCTTTCGTGCTGGCCCAGGAATCAAGAGGCCGCCTGGGCAGCGGCCTCTTCTGTTCTTCCCTTGCGATCAAGTGGATTCTTTGCTGAGGTTCAAAAACACAAGCGTCAGGAAATAGGCTGCGACCAGCGTGAGAATGATCATTGCCAGAAAAAATCCGATAATGAGATAATTGCCCGAATTAAAGATCGGCGACGGTGGTGGGTGCATGATATTGCTGGCCGATGAAAATGCCACGCGGAGCACAATAACGTAAATAATGTTTGCCAGGGAGGTGACCCAGTTGATGTTGATCATCCAGAGTCCCACCTGCAGCAGAACACCCGTCACGGCAAAGATCGCTGCCAGGCGAAAGCGCGGCTCGGACAGGAACAGACCGTTCCAGTTGGACTCCATCGCCCACAGCGAAAGCGGAAGATAGGTCAGCCAGAAGAAAATGCCGGTCCGGCCGAGAGCAGCCGACCAGCGATGGAAGGCGGCACGCTTTGCGATCAGCCCGATGGCACCGGCAATGGCAGCCGCGAAAAATGCAATCTCAGCAGCCAGAACCCAGGCACCATGAAGGTATACAATCCGGACATTGGAGCCGAGCGATTTTTCCTCCGGGCCAAACAACGCCAGGAGTGCGATTAAAATAACAGTTGTGATGAACAAGATGAGTGGAGTTCTGATCTTAGACATGGCCCGATTTTACTCCACCATCTGTCATTGCAAGGAGCATTCTTTGCGACGAAGCAATCTCCCAATTTTCATCTGGAAATGATTATGAGTGAAAAACCTCCCGCCAGTATAGCGTTGGAAAAACTAAATATCCCCCACCAGGTCTTTATTCACGAAAAGGCTATCCATTCTTTTGAGCAGGCAGCTGAGGAGCGCAATCAACGACCGGAACAGATCGTGCGCAGCATCCTGTTCCAGATCCGGCCGGGGGAATTTCTCATGGTCCTGGTGGCAGGACGCGACCAGGTGGACTGGAGAAAGCTACGCCAACTGGTAAAGCGCTCGCGGCTGCGGATGGCAACCGAGGAGGAGGTTCTGCAAGTAACAGGGTACCGCATCGGGACGGTGAGTCCGTTCGGGACCAGGACTCCGGTCACGGTGCTGATCGACGAGAGCGTGCTCAAAGAGGAGGAGATTTCCATTGGCTCGGGCACACGCCAGATGGCGATCATCATGAAGAGTGCGGATGTGCAGCGCGCATTGGGGAATCCGGAGGTTGTTTCGCTCACCGGGTCAGCCTGACCTCCGGGAATGGCCTTCCATCTTGAAAAGAAAGCCGCTCCTTTCAGAGCGGCAAACGATGGTTCTTTCCTTCGGTCGTATTTATTTCATCACATCGGCAATGGTGGTCTTTTCCAGTTTTTGTGAGACGTAATCCCGAATATCCTTGAAAACCCTGGTGAGCTTCTTCTCCTTTTCGATCGGGGTTGACTCGTAGAAGTTTATGCTTACCGACTCGGTTGGGGCCAGCGCACCATCAAAGAGACGGATGACCTCTGCCAGCGAGATCTGGCTGGGATCCTTGGCAAGGGCATAGCCACCCTTCTGTCCCTTTACACTGCGAAGGAAGTGGGCCCGCTTGAGAGCCAGCATTAATTGCTCAAGGAATTTGGGTGGGATGCCCTGGGCTTTTGCAATTGTATCGATGGAGATCAAACCTTCATTCTGGTGGCGGGCAAGATAAACCAGGGCGAGAAGAGCATATTCACTGCGTGTTGTAAGTTTCATAAGTCCTGACAATCCAATAGAGTCATTCGAAAGTATAGTAGAAAAGTAGACTTTGTCAAGTAACCACCCTTCGGGAAAAAGAAACGGCAATTTCCTTGACATAATTCAGTGGCTGAATTATGATTACATCACAAAGTCTATTATACTACTAGGAATTATAGACAAAGCATGAGACTTCCCAAGCGCGGTGAATACGGCCTGCGGGCCATGATCACACTGGCGGAACCCGCCGGCAATGGCACATCCCCTGTCATGATGCAGAGCAAGATTATCTCGCAACGCGAAAAGATCTCTCCAAAGTTTCTGGAGCAGACTCTCATAACGCTTAAGAGCGCGGGACTGCTGCACAGCAAGAGGGGCGTCGGCGGCGGGTATTACCTGGCCAGGTCGGCCAGTGAGATCACCCTCCGACAGATCTTCCGCGTTTTGGACGGGCCTGCGGCTCCCATCAAGTGTGTGAGCCAGATGGCCTTGGAGGCCTGCGTCTGGCAATGAGCGATGTTTGGAATGCCATTGCCAAGGTCCTGGATAACACATCCCCTGCCGCTGTCACCAGAAGGCAGGATGCGCTTCGTAAACAGCTTGTGCTGAAGGGAAGTGCGAAGGATGTTGTTTTTATTTAGGATAAAAGCCTAGTAGTGCTATCGACTTTATAACCAATTGAAGTAAAATAAGAAGGAGAAACAAATGAGAAAGCAAACTTGGATTCTGCTGTCTGCATTGCTTGTCACTTCCATGATCCTGGGGGCCTGTGGATCAACCAACCCTGCTTCTACTCCCGCTGCCAATGAGTCTGCAGCACAGACCCCTGCTCAACAACTCAGCGGAACCATTTCCGTCTCCGGCGCGTTCGCGCTATATCCGATGATGACCGTTTGGGCGGGTGAATTCCAGAAGCTGCATCCTGATGTGCAGTTCGACGTCCAGGGCGGCGGTGCAGGCAAGGGAATGACCGATACCATTGCCGGCGCGGTCGACATTGGCATGATCTCCCGCGATATCAAGCCTGAAGAGGAATCACAGGGCATCTTCTGGGTCCCCGTCACCAAGGATGCGGTCTTCCCGATCATCAGCGATAAGAATCCGGTCAAGGATCAGATCCTCGCCAAGGGGATATCACAGGATACGTTCTCCAAGATCTTCATCACCGGTGAGATCAAAACCTGGGGCGAAGTGATCGGCGATCCATCGGTCACAGACCAGATCAACATCTACACCCGCTCCGACTCAGCAGGTGCGGCCGAACAATGGGCCAAGTTCTCCGGCGGCAAGGCCCAGGATGAGCTCAAGGGCATTGGCATCAACGGGGAACCTGCCATGGTGGATACCGTCCTCAAGGATCCGCTTGGCATCGGCTACAGCAATCTGAACAGCATATTCGATCTGAGCAAGGGTAACGTTGTGCCTGGAATCGTTGTTCCCCCCATCGACATTAACAAGAACGGACAGGCAGATGCTAATGAAATCTACAAGGTAAAGGAGGATGCGTTCAACGCCGTTGCAAACGGTACCTATCCCTCCCCACCCGCCCGTTTCGAGAACCTAGCTACCAAGGGCAAACCCACCGGACTGACCCTGGCGTTCATCCAGTGGATCCTGACCGACGGCCAGCAGTATCTCCAACAGGCAGGCTATGTCCCACTTACCGCAGAGCAACAGGCTGAATCGCTGTCTAAACTCAAATGAGTCAACAGGATCAGTTCCTAACAACTGAAAACACTTTGAAGGCAGAAGGCCGGTTCAACCGGCCTTCTGCCGTGCCCCGCACCCGGCAGGACAACGCTGCCCGGCGTACGTTTTTTCTCATCACGCTGCTGCCGGTCGCGCTGATCATTTTCATTACCGTTGCCCTGTTCGTCCGCGCCTGGCCGATCATCAGCACATACAGCATATCGGATTCCATTTTTGGCCAGGTATGGCAGCCCAGTGCGGGAAAGTTTGGTTTCTGGCCCTTTATTGTCAGCACGGTCTGGGTGACCATTGTGGGCATCATTCTCTCGGTGCCATTGTGCCTGCTGGTGGCAACCTACCTGGCCGAATACGCCCACAGCACCACCCGGGCAATCGCCAAGCCCATCCTGGATGTGCTCGCCGCGATTCCTCCCGTTGTCTATGGTGTGTGGGGACTTCTGGCCATCGTCCCGTTCGTGGACGAAGTGCTCCTGCCTTTCTCGAAGCACTGGCTGAACCGCATTCCGATCTTTGCAGTCAACCAGCCAACAGGATTTGGAATCCTGGCCGCGGGGATCGTCCTGGCCGTGATGATCGCACCGCTCATCATCTCCATTGTGTATGAAGTGTTTGCCACAGTCCCCAACGATCTGAGGCAGGCATCGCTTGCGGTGGGTGCGACCCAGTGGCAGACCATCCGCAATGTTGTCTTTCCCCAGGTCAGACCGGGGATTCTGGCTGCTGTGGTGCTGGGGGCCTCGCGTGCCCTAGGAGAGACCATTGCCGTTTTGATCGTCGTGGGCAACGTTGCAAAAGTCCCCACATCCATCTTTGACTCGGCCTATCCCCTCCCGGCGCTGATCGCCAACAACTACGGGGACATGATGTCGATCCCGCTTTACGACGCGGCCCTGCTCGGCGCGGCCCTCGTGCTGCTGGTCGTCATCCTGATCTTCAACATCACCTCCCAATTGATCCTGCACAGAGTCATTCTGAGGCGAAAATGAAACTAAAGAAGAATCATCTGCAGAGACGCCATCTCGCCGAACTCCTGATCAAGTCCATCATGCGCGTCTCGATGTTCATTGTGGCCGGCGCGCTGGGCCTGATCTTATGGACGGTCATTTCACGCGGTCTGCCGGCCCTGTCCTGGCAGATGGTCAGTGATGTCCCGCACGGCGGATTCTATATGGGCAAGGAGGGCGGCATCCTGAATGCCATCCTTGGCTCCATTTACCTGGCAATCGGCGCGACGCTGCTGGCCATCCTGTTCAGCCTTCCCATTGCCCTTTACCTGAAGGCCTATGGTGGTCATTCAAAATGGGGGGATTACGTCCGTCTTTCGCTGGATATCCTGTGGGGCATTCCATCCATTGTCTATGGCGCGTTCGGCTTCACATTGATGATCGCGGTCGGTCTGCGCGCGTCCCTGCTGGCAGGCATCATCGCGATCGCGCTGGTCGAGCTCCCGATCATGACCCGCGCCATGGATGAAGTCATCCGCCGCATGCCGGCCGAGTTGGAACATTCCGCGCTTGCCCTGGGCTCGACCAAATTCGAGGTGGTGCTCAAGGTCGTCACACGCCAGATGCTGCCCGGCATTGTCACTGCCATCCTGATCGCCTTTGGCCGCGGCATTGGAGACGCGGCAGCCGTCCTCTTCACGGCGGGCTATACGGACCGTCTGCCCACATCTCTACTGCGCCCAACTGCCACCCTGCCGCTGGCCGTATTTTTTCAGCTGGGATCCCCTTATCCTGAAGTCCAGCGGCGAGGCTATGCTGCGGCCCTGATCCTGACCATCATCGTGCTGATCGTCAGCTTCGGGTCGAGGCTTGCCTCCTCCCGCTTGAGCAAGTACACGATCAAATAAAGAGATATTCCCATGGATGCACATATTCAAGTTAAAAATCTCAACGCTTTTTATGGAAAGAACCAATCCTTAAGGGACATCAACATCGAGATACCCAAGAAGCAGATCACGGTGATCATGGGAGCCTCCGGCTGCGGCAAGACGACACTGCTCAAGACGTTCAATCGCTTCCTGGAGTTAACCGATGGAACGAAAATTACCGGTGAAGTTCTAGTGGACGGAGAGAACATCTACAACAGCGACGTGGACGTCACCGAGGTCCGCAAGGTTGTGGGGCTGCTGGCCCAGCGCCCTTCACCGCTGCCCATGTCGATTTATGAGAATGTCGTGTACGGGATGCACATCCACAAGATGAGGAAGACCCGCAAGGAATATAAGGAGGCCGTCCGTCATTATCTTGAGATCGCCGGGCTGTGGGACGAGGTCGGGAAACGGCTGCATGATCCTGCCACGGGTCTTTCCATCGGACAGCAGCAGCGCCTCTGCCTTGCCCGCGGCCTGGCCGTGGAACCGGAGATCATCCTCGGCGACGAGCCCACCTCGGCACTCGACCCGATCTCCTCCCAGAATATCGAGCAGCGCCTGCTTGAACTAAAAAAAGACTACACCACTGTGATCGTGACCCATACCCTGCGGCAGGCAAAACGCCTCGCCGATTATGTGATCTATATGTACCTGGGAGAAGTGATCGAAGCAGGGCCGGCCAGGGAAGTATTCAACAACCCCAAAAATGAGCGGACGAAACAATATCTGGAAGGGTTGTTTTAAAAAAACCTGTTTTCCGTGTGTTCTGGGGTTCATTTTCTTTCACCGAGGCGGCCGGGAGGCCGCCTTTGCTTTGGAGTTATAATCGATTTGTGAAAAAGTTCGGTCTGCTCCTGATTTTGCTTGCCGGCCTGCTGGCAGGGTTCCAGGCGGTCCATGCCCAGAATGACCAGCCACTGGCTTTGGTCATGACTGCGGACGGACCGGTCATGCCGCCCATGCTCGACTACATCAAGCGCGGCATCCAGACGGCTGAAAACCGAAAAGCGGAAGTTCTGATCATCCAGCTCAATACCCCGGGCGGCGACCTGATGACCACGCTCAATATCATCAAGGCGATGCGGGCCAGCACCGTGCCGGTTGTGGTCTATGTGGCCCCCAAAAACGCCATCGCCGGGAGTGCGGGGGCGCTGATCACTGTGTCAGCCCATGCCTCGGCGATGGCACCCGAGACTGCCATCGGGGCATCTACGCCGATCAGTTCCTCCGGCGAAAATTTGAACTCGGATGAAAGGACGAAGGCAGCCAACGCATCCAAGGCTGCCATCCGGGATATTGTGGCGCCGCGCGGCGACAAAGCACTGGCCCTGGCCGAATCGATGATCGACGAAGCCAAGGCCGCCACTGCGACCGAAGCCCACCAGGCTGGCCTGGTCGACTTCGTGGTCGACAATGTTGACGACCTGCTGGAAGCGCTGAACGGCTTCACCGTCCAGGTAAACAACCAGCCGGTCACCCTGAACACACTTCACGCCACGACGGAACCGCTCAACATGACCTTCATCGAGCAGTTCCTGATGATGCTGACCAACCCGAACATTGTCTTCACCCTGCTCTCCATCGGGACCACCGCCCTGCTGATCGAGATCTCCAGCCCGGGCGGCTGGGTGGCGGGATTTGTCGGTGTGGTCTGCCTGGCGCTTGCCACGTATGGGCTGGGCATCCTGCCGGTCAACTGGTTTGGCATCATCTTTTTGCTGACGGCATTCGTTCTGTTCATCCTGGATATCAAAGCGCCTACGCACGGTGCTCTGACCACGGCTGGTGTGGCATCCTTCATCATCGGCGCATTGGTCCTGTTCAACTCGGCCAGTGTCCCACAATTCCAGCGTGTGTCCGTGCCTCTGGTGATCGTGTTTGGTGTTTTCCTTGGCCTGGTGTTCTTTGGGATCCTGATGATCGGCCTGCGGGCCATGGTTGTCCCCCGCCGCATGGGCATGGAAGCCATGATCGGGAAAACCGGCACAGCCCGGTCCCTGATCGGGGATACGGGCGGCCAGGTCCAGGTGGGATCCGAGATGTGGTCGGCTGAGCCGATCCCTGGGACCGAAAAAATCGGTAAGGGAGACCGGGTGGAGGTCGTCGAAGTGAAAGGTTTACGATTGAAAGTACGGAAGATACAATAATCACCTGTCATGGCGAGCCCGCGCAGGCAAAGCAATCCACTTGAAACATGAGATTGCTTCGTCGCAAATTGCACGCCTCGCAACGACATAAAAAGGAAATTATGCCTGCTACACCTACGAGAGATAGAGTCATCCCGGAAGCCGACGTCCGTCCGCTGCGCCGCCCCGATTGGATCAAGGTGCGCGCCCCCTCGGGCGAGACATACGAATGGCTTCACGGGCTGATGCGCAAGAAGGAATTACATACTGTCTGTGAAGAAGCCATGTGCCCGAACCTGGGCGAATGCTGGGGCAGCGGCACAGCGACCTTTTTGATGCTGGGCGATGTCTGCACCCGCACCTGCGCGTTCTGCGATATCAAACATGGAAAGCCTGTCCTGCTGGACTGGGGTGAGGCCGAGCGGGTAGCCCAGGCCGTCAAGGCCATGGAGCTCAAGCACGCGGTCATCACGTCTGTGAACCGCGACGAGCGCCGGGACGGTGGCGCGCCGATCTTCGCCATGGTCATCCGCCGCATCCGTGAGCTGCGGCCGGGCTGCTCCATCGAAGTGCTGATCCCCGATTTCAAAGGCTCGCTCGAAGCCCTGAAGATCGTCATGGACGCCCGTCCCGAGATTTTGAATCATAACGTGGAGACCGTGCCGCGGCTGTTTAAGTCCGTCCAGCCGCAGGATAACTACGAATGGGCCGCCGCGACGCTATCCAATGCCAAGAGGCTCGATCCCGAGGTGCTGACCAAGTCGGGCATCATGGTTGGTCTCGGCGAGGAGATGGACGAGGTCAAGGCGGTCATGCGCGACCAGCGCTCCTGGGGCGTGGACATCCTGACCATCGGCCAGTATCTGCAGCCGAGCAAGAAACATATGCCCCTTTCACGCTATTACACCATGGAGGAGTTTGCCGAGCTGCGCGATTACGGTTATTCGATCGGGTTCAAATGGGTCGAGTCGAATCCGCTGGTCCGGTCGTCATACCATGCCGCGGAACAGGTCCGTGCCTTGAGCGTGGTGCACCGCAAGCTGTATGGAGAAAGTGTCAGTAGCCAGTAAAATGGTGATCAGGGGTTGGTAAGCAGCGATGATTGCTGATCGATCAAGCTATTCATGACAAAACAGGAGAGGGCACAAATGATAGAACTCAGGAACAAGGAAACGTCCGCGACCATTGGACAAATTACAGAAGAGCAACTCGACTTCCTCATCAATATGCTTGAAGAGGAGGACAGCGAAGACCAGGATTACTGGATCGACGAAATGACGCTCCAGTATTTTCAGGAGAACGGCGGCGACCCTGCGCTGATCAAGCTCCTGCAGGAGGCCATTGGAGAAAGCGAAGGTGTCGAGATCGAATGGGACTCGGATGAGGAAGAGGAAGAAGAATAATTCCTGCCTCTTGCAGGCAGTAAACGCTCAGCTTGTGTAGGAACAGATCAAAATCTCCCGCGCGTTAATCGCCGTGGGAGATTTTATTTAATATTCTCTACCGTACATTAACATTTGAAGTGAGTGGTTGAAATTGGAATAATGGCTCAAAGTGCAGATTGTTCTTTAGGGCATATTTGAGCCAATCCATGCCTAAGCGAAAAAGGCTTTTGTC
>JBLMZU010000147.1:0-5404 GCA_050258995.1 Bacteroidota bacterium | reverse complement strand
GTTGTATTCCCCCACCAAGCCTGCCACTTCCTGCTCATACACTTTATAAGCCAGAATCCGCCGATAGGTATTGTGATGCGGCATTCTCGACCAGTTCAGCCCCAAGAACTTGACCAACTCTTCTTTGCGATGTTTCGCCCACTCCGCAATCCCCAAAGGTTTATCTTCCCCACACAACTTGGCTAATACCACAATTGTGAGTATGCCTTCCAATTCGTACCGTTTTCCATTCACTCCTCGCAGTTCCGTCAGCTTGCAGAACCGGTCATACACACTGCCTTTCTCAAACCCCATCCCCCCAGCATTCAATTCTCGTTCAATTTTCTCTATGCTATACTGCATTCCAGATCCTCCTCGGTTTTTTGCTTGCGTCCACTCGCAATTTTACCGAGAAGGATCTACTTTTTTCCAGCTGTCAAGCCATAATGAGAAAACCATAGGTGTTCGGGCACAGCGAAAACCGACGTCAACGCTATTGTCTCCAGAGTGAAGTTCTTTCGCTGGTAGGCTGTGCCATCGAACTGGTACCAAGAACCAGCGCGGGTCACCCTGGATCGTCCTGTAACACGACACTGATCGTGGACAGGGTGGTGGTCGAGATTATGGTTGAGGAGTATTTACGGGAAGGACACACCGAAAACCAAGGTTATTTTCCCGACTGGTTTGCAATACTTGAGAACGGTTGGCAGTGCGAGCATCGTTATCATGATCCGACCAGGAACCGCCGCGCGCAACGTAGTATTTGCCGTTCAATACGATTTTTTGAGGGTTTTTGCTGGAAGATGGGTCCTGGTAATAGGCAGGGTCGTAGTTATCTGCCACCCACTCCCATACGTTCCCCGCCATATCCAATACGCCGTAGGGGCTGGCTCCTTTTAAGTATTGGCCTACCTGGGTCGTGTCATAAACACAACCCTTCCCGCCACTATAGTTGGCCAAGGAACAATCGATCGTGTCGCCCATGGGGTACTTTAATTTTTGCTGGTTCTTTTCGTCCCAGCTGGCGGCTTTCTCCCACTCCGCCTCCGTGGGCAGGCGACCGCCCACCCAGGCGCAATAATTCTTTGCATCCGCCCAGGATACATAGATTACCGGAAAATCATTATATTCAAGACTGGTGAAATAGTTATTATGAGTTGCAGACGATTTCGGGACCGGCGATTTACATTTGCCATCATTCACACAATTTCTGTACATCGCGTTTGTGATCTCGGTTTGATCGATCCAGAATGCATCCAGGGTAATCCTGTGTTGGGGGTGCTCATCACTCTGCCCGACGCCATCGGCACTTCCCATGATGAATGGACCTTCCGGCACATACAGGAGAGTCATCTGATCTTTTTCAGAGATGCTGGTGCTACCGATGCCTGGCGTCGCCGTGTAGGTCACGGTTGACATTCCTGCCAGAGTGGGAGTTGGAGTTTCTGTCGATTCGACACCCAATGGTGGAGCGGGGAATTCCAGGGTCTCTGAGGGCGCGATGGTAGGTCTCTGGGTCTGTGTCGGTGCCGATGTTGGCGTTTGTACCTGGGATGGTTTATTTTTTTGAACCAAAGAGGTTATGCCAGCGATCCCAAGTACGAGAAGGAGCAGGATCAATGCACCGATCCCGTAGAAGCGCGTATTGAATCTTTTCCCTGTACTCCTGCCATCTCCTTCAGGAGCGGCGATCGCCTCCGGTTCTGCAGCTTTCTCCTTTTCAGCAGCCGGCTTGACGAGCTCGGCAATCACATCCTTTTTCTGCATGACAGCACTGTCTGCAGCGATCTGAGCGTTCTGGACGGCTTTTCGTACTTCAGTGGAAACCGGCTGAATGGCGGCATTTAATGGAACGTTCAAATATCTTTCACACAGCCGCTCCATCGCTTCGATAAAGTAACCGTCCGGGACATCCAACCCGTTATACCGCTTTAGCGCCACCAGTTTCCCGGTCAGTTTCCTGGCGACGGAGGGTGAACCAAAACTAAAGTCATTAAAGAACAGCGGGATGATATTGCGCTTTTCATCGATTGCCGTTTCGATCTCGCGTCTCAGCCAGTCGCCCGGTTCGCTACAGCGATCCAGCGCCGTCGGCGTAAGGATTAACAGGAAATGGGCACGCGCTTTGATATTGCTGGCAATGATCTGCTCAAAATCCCCACTGGGAATGCTCTCGTAATCGAGAAAAACATCATATTTCTGGTTGGTCAGATACTGATAGACCGCCAGGGCCCAGGCGCTATCCTTGCGACGATAGCTGATGAAGACTGTCTTTTCTATACCCGCCATAAATTACTCCCGCTGGCCATATACATTAGAGTACGAAGAATACAACCGATCATAATCATCTCACGTCGAGAGCCTCAATGCATCTTCATGAGATAAGTGTATTATACAGCCTGTTTCATGATTTTAATTACTTCACTGAAGCGTATGTTATAATGCCACCATGAGATACGAACGAACGATCAACAGCTTTCTCTGCATCGGTGTGCGTGGGTTTATCTACGAGGATCTTTCTATTCACGCGCCTCTTGCCCGAAGATAGTACCCTTCCCGTTCTGTCCTTCCCGCCGTGGCGCTGTAGCACCACGGCGTTTTTATTTAAGTTGTAATATTGGAGTACCCATGATCTCAATTACCGTTTCAAATGCCACCCTGATCCTTGGCGCCCATGTCATCTTCCATGACATCAGCTGGGAGGTCCAGCACGACCAGAAGGTCGGACTGATCGGCCCAAATGGAGCCGGGAAATCGTCCCTGCTGAAGCTGATCACCGGCGAGCATATGCCTGAAAAAGGCGGGATGGTGATCAAGGCCAAGGGAGTCACGCTCGGCTACCTGCCCCAGCATCCCGAGTTCGATCCGCAGCGGACGGCCCTCTCCCTGGCCCTGGAAGGCAACCCGCGCCTGCTGGAGGTGGAAGCGGAACTGCAACGTGTGGAGACCAGGCTGGGTGACCCGGACGTGTATAACAACTCCAGGGCGTTGGAGCGGGTGCTGGACAGTCAGCACAAACTGCTGGAGGAATTCGAGTCGCTGGGCGGCCTGAATTACGAATCGCGCGTCCGTGAGCTGCTGCGCGGGCTGGGGCTGCCGGAGTCCGATTTTGACAAGCCCATCAGCGCGTTGAGCGGCGGGCAGAAGAAGCTCATCGGACTGGTGCGCCTGCTGCTGGCGCGGCCCTCTGTGCTGCTGCTCGACGAGCCCGATAATCACCTGGACATGCCGGGCAAGACCTACCTCGAAAAACTCATTATCGACTATCCTGGCGCAGTGGTCATCATCTCGCATGACCGGTATCTGCTGGATGCCTGCGTGAACTACATCGCCGAGATCGAGGATGGCCGCATCACCACCTTCAGTGGGAACTACACCGAATTTATCGTGGACAAGGAGGAGCGGCTGGCCCGGCAGGAGGAGCTGTTCCAGATCCAGCAGCGCGAGATCGGCCGCCTGGAGATGGCCCTGAAGCGCTACAAGCAGTGGGTCGTTCTCAACGATAAATTTGCCAGCCGCGTGCATGCCATGGAGGCGCGCATCGAGCGCATCGAGAAGATCGACCGCCCCACCCTCGAGCGCCGCAGGATGGGACTGGAGTTGAACGGCTGGCGCGGGTCCAACCAGGTGCTGGAACTTGTGAATGTATCCAAATCCTTCTCCCACCGCAGCATTCTGGAGGAGATCAATTTCCTCATCCGCCACGGGGAGAGGGTGGGATTGATCGGTGCCAATGGGGCCGGGAAATCGGTGCTGCTGCGCCTGATACTGGGCCGTGAGCAGCCGACGAGAGGTGAGATCAAGATCGGTCCAAGCGTCAAGGTTGGTTACTACGCGCAAGAGCATGAGACTCTGGATTTCAACCAGACCGTCATCGACACGGTACGCCTGGCCGGCAACATGAGCGAGTCGAACGCGGTCTCTCTGCTGATCCGTTACCTGTTCACCTACCAGCAAGCCACCCAAAAGATCGGGTTGCTTTCGGGCGGTGAGCGCAGCCGGCTGCAACTAGCACTGCTGGTCCTTTCGGGAGCCAATTTCCTGCTGCTCGATGAGCCAACCAACAACCTGGACATCGCATCCGCCGAGGTGCTCGAAAACGCCCTGAACGATTTCAATGGCACCGTCCTGGTCATCTCGCATGACCGGTACTTTCTGGACCGGACCGTCCAGCGCATCTTTGCCCTGGAGAATGGAACCATCCGCGAGACGATCGGCGGGTACAGCGATTACATGGCTCGGGCAGAGGTCGCGCCCACGGGCCAGAGAACAGTCAAGGTGTAAATCCTTTCAATACGGACTTCACGGAGTAACGGGGTTCTCGTAATAAACCGTAAACCCCGTTACTCCGTATGATCCATGTCCCATTACACGATTCTGACGACTGGTATACGGCGCGTTGCTATCCGAAATCAAGCGATTTGTTCAATGGTATAATCTCCGCCGGTATGTCTCTAGAACCTTCATCTCAAAAATCTCAGATTTGTCCAACATGCGGTACGCGTCTCAGTGAAAATGCTGCACGTTGTCTGGTGTGCGGCACCGACCTGACTTCGAAGGCCGCTACAAAAACCAAAGCGGAGAACATTGGCACCAGCCGGATGCCCGAGATCACCCTGAGCCTGCCCATGGCGCTCGGTGCATTGACGGCCGTGCTGCTGATCGGGGCGCTGGTCGTTTATCTTATCCTGAGCTCCGGGGCCACTGGAGCAACCATCGCCCAACCGACAAATGCCGGTACGCCGACGGTCACAGGCACAGTCACGACCACACCCACCGAAACCCAGCCCCCGACCGATATTCCGACTTTTACTCCGCAGCCACCCTTTGATTACACGGTGCGAACAGGCGATACCTGCGGCGGCATTGCAGCCTCCTTCAGCGTCTCTGTGCAGAGCATTGTGGTGCTGAACAACCTGCCGGCGAGCTGCATCATCGCCGCCGGAAATGTACTCAAGATCCCCTATCCCACGCCCACGCCTGCGCCGCCTCCCACGGACATCCCCAACCAGGCCACCCAGACCGCCCAGGCCTGTGAAAAGGTGCAATACACCGTCCAGGCCAATGATACGCTGGGGATCATCGCAGCCAACTATAATGTGCCGCAGGATGCGATCAAATTCTATAACGGGCTTTCGTCTGATAACGTCTTTATCGGGTCGACGATCATCATCCCGCTGTGTGAGAGGTTTGCCACGCCTGGGCCGACTCCCACGGCGTCGCCTCCGCCTCCCTACCCGGCCCCCAACCTGCTCCTGCCTGCGGACGGCGCAGCCTTCACCCTGGCGAACGATGTCGTTACCCTGCAGTGGGCCTCCATCGGTACCCTGCGTGAGAGCGAAGCCTATCAAGTCACGATCGAGGATGTGACCTCCGGCGAGGGACGCCGCCTCACAGATTACGTCACGGACACCAAGTTCATTGT
>JBLMZU010000146.1:0-3264 GCA_050258995.1 Bacteroidota bacterium | reverse complement strand
GGCGACTTCCTTCTGGATGGTCAGTACAACACGCCGCGGCTTTCGCCTGCTTTCAAGCAGATGGCGGATGACAGCTGAAGTGATGTAATAGGGGATATTGGCAGCAACAACGTAATCCTGTTCCTGTATCAGGTCATCGGGGGAAATCTCCAGGATGTCGCCATGAATTAAACGGACATTTGGATAATTGGCGAGGACTGCCTTCAATGGCGGGAGCAGGTGCTGATCCAGCTCGACCGCAATGACTTCCCGGGCCGCGGCCGCCAGGTAGCGCGTCAGGCTTCCGAGGCCTGGGCCGATCTCCAGCACGGTATCTGTCTCCCGGATGTCTGCAGCCTGTGAGATTCTTTCCAGCGCAAGGGGATCCTGCAGGAAATTCTGCCCGAGTCCCTTGTGGGGGCGCAGGCCATATTTTTTAAGCAGGAGCGATATGTTCAGCGGCGGGATGTCATTCATGGGCAGAACGGAATCGCCTCCTCTTTATGTGGCGTCTCAGTCCCGGGAGCCCCGGGCGTGCCGCCCGATGACGGCCATGTTCCCTGGTTAAACTGCGTGACATAGTCGCGCAGAATATTGAAATCCACATCCCAGATAAATGTCCTGCCCTTGAAGACCGGGTCGTAGATGCGGGTCGCCTTGAAATATTCCTGCGGAAAGCCTGCAAAAATAATATTTCCCGGCTTTATCTGGGTGCCGATACAGGCCAATTGACCTAACTGGGCAGGGGTCAGATCGGTCTGCACCGAGCCCTGGAAGGATTGGATCAGCTGGGGAATCTTGGTGACAACTTTGGGGCTGGTCAGTTTGTCACGCAGGGCGCACAGGACACGATTCTGGTTGTCTGCCCGGGCAAAGGTGCCCTTGATGCGGATCCGGGCCAGCATGAGGGCGTGAGACCCATCCAGATGGTGCTGTCCCTGTTCGAAGAGCAGGCGCGGATTCATATCTCCCACCGTCCGGCCATCCACTGCTTTGGGCAGGTAGATGTCGAGACCACCGACGGCGTTGACGATCTTTTCAAAGGTTCGCATGTTGACCGCGGCGTAGTGGTCGATGTTCGTGCCAAAGTTGAGGGCCAGCGTTCGGGCCATCAGACCGGGACCCTGGGCTGGGTCATCGGTATACCCAAAGCCGGGATTGCCGTAAAGATAGGCCTGGTTGAGCTTCTCATGGTCCTGGCCCTTGAGATTGTCGGCAATATCGGGGATCTCCACCCAGAGGTCACGTGGGAATTCGAGGACGGTCACTTTCGGGTTGACAAAGTCCACGCGGACGATGCGGATGACATCCCCGAGGCCATAATCGTAGTTATCGCCGCGCGCATCGGTCCCGACGGCCAGGATCGTCATGACAGGAGGTCCGCCGCACAGGCCGGTAACTGGCTGATTTATTGGTACCAGGGTGGCGGAGGCTGTAGAAGCCACGCCAGTGGCATCCAGAGACGCTTCAGGCGTCGGCAGAGATGATTGTGCGGTTCCGGCCTGCGGCGTCCATGTAGGCGGCATCCTGAACGCAGTGGCGGTCGGGAGCAGAAGAGGAGCACCCAGGGGCCTGTTCCAGGCGCCGGAATACAGCCAGAACACGTAGGTAAAAACGGCGACGACGGCCATGGCAAGAAAAGCAAGGATTGCCTTCTGGCGTGAGGTCATAACGGGTTCATCACGTTAACCGAAGCGGGAAAGGATTATTGAAGATCATAAATGATATTATTCGGCACCGGGGTCAGGAAATAAACCGTCACCCAGGAATTCCACTGCTGCCAGTCGTTATCGCTGTAGCCAAGATCGATCCAGGGCCTGCCGGTGCAGCCGCCGCACACATCTTCAACCGAGGCCAAGCCATAACCTGGGATATAAAGCTGCTGGCCGCCCATCGCCAGATACAAGTCGTATCGCAAACCGACCATGCCTTTACGCAGGCTTTTTCCACTGGCTGTGCCAGTATAACAGCGACTGCCACCTGACCGGCAGGGTGAATAAGAGGTGGCATACATTTGTACTGCGCGCCAGTAGGAGATCTCCACCCCGTTGACCACGGCATGCTTGACCTCCACTTTGGTGCCATACCCCAGGATACGCGTCCGGGGTGGGCGGACCGTGGTTTGATCCTCGCTGATACGTGAAATCTCCCGCCCGTCTTCATATCGGATGCGGATGCGCTGGACGCTCAACCCTTCTTCGCCCGGCTGGAGGATCTGGGTTTGGTCCAGTGGAACTTCGGCCGAGGCCTGTACATCGCTGTCAAATGGGATGGGCTTTTGGGCAAGCTGCACGGACTCGCTGACTCGCACCACTTTGATCTGTCCATCTGGCGGCAGCGGCTCTTTCTCCGCCGGGACGCTGTAATCCAGGCCGAGGAGGGGGAGTCCTGCCTCTGCCAGCGCCGCGCCAACCGTCTGCGCCGAGGATTGGATCCGCACTGACTTTCCATCCACACTAACCGTAAGTTGCTTCGTTGGCAACAGCGTAATTGTCAGCCCTTCCTTAACAAGTGAATGCAGATCAGGAAGAACTATATCTCCTTCGTGTAACCAAATAGAGACATCTGCCAGAGCTTCGCCAACCGTGGAGGCAGAGGTTTGAATTTTTTTCTCCCCATCTGGAGTGACAAAAGTGATCGTCATGGCCCGACGGGTTTGTATTACGAGGGGGGCACTCTCAAGTGGTTGATTCGGAGGAACAGGAATTCCGTCTGCGAGAACGCGGTCGTTTGGACCAAAAGGAATCCCTGCCTGCGAGAGCAGAGCTGCGGGTTGACGCTCGTCAGATCGAAGAGTGATGACATGACCTTTGTCGAGGATTCTGACCGTCGCCTGCGCAGCTGGCTGGCACGCAGAAAGTATTAAAAACAGGCTCAGCACCGCCAGCCAATGGATGGGTCTCATGGAATTAATTATAAATCAAGCGACATCATGCGCCATCCATACATTTGGCTCAATGTAAACGCCTTCATCCCTTTCGATATTCATTTGCATGGGGAGCAGCGCGCCGGGTACGTAGTACTGTCCGCTTTGTGGAAACTGCATGCCTGTCCACTTTTCCCATTCAGTACGTGTGCCGCAAATGGTCATGGCCTCGTGGCAGGGCTTGAGGATTCGAGCTCCCAACCGGGCATGGACACGCAGCCAGGCGTCGAAGGGTAGACCTTCTTCGTTGGTCCATTGGATATAGTCGTCAATACTGGTGAGCGGATACCTGCTCTTCTGGTTCGGGCGGACCGGCGCGACCATATTTTTATAACCTTTGGATGCTGCGATCCCGCGCA
>JBLMZU010000145.1:0-6026 GCA_050258995.1 Bacteroidota bacterium | reverse complement strand
TGGCCGGACGCCGTCTGCCGCACACCATGGTAAATTACCAGCCAACCCTGCGGGGTTTCGATGGGCGGGGGCGAGAGGCCGATTTTATTCGCATCCCACCACCCACCATTCCGGGCTTCCAGCATCAGCTTGTGACTGCCCCAGTGCCGCAAGTCGGGCGAATAGGACATCCACATGTGCGCGCCGTGATAGCTGACCGGGCGATGGATCAAAGCCCAATAGCCGCCAATCCGATGAGGAAACAGGGCGGCATCTTTATCCTCTGGGGGCATGATCATGCCATAACGCTCGAAGTGGTGAAAATCTTCCGTGAGCGCCAGGGACACACCCGGACCGCCACGGGTGTAGGCGGTATAGACGATGGCATATTTGCTTAATTCGGGAATGTAGGTGATACGTGGGTCTTCAATGCCCCACATTTCTTCTGGGAAGTGTTCGGGATCAGCCATTAGGGTGG
The DNA here is from genome assembly GCA_050258995.1 of Bacteroidota bacterium. GTDB lineage: Bacteria > Chloroflexota > Anaerolineae > Anaerolineales > Villigracilaceae > Defluviilinea. The sequence continues at coordinate 5,569 of JBLMZU010000145.1, read as the reverse complement.
GCTGGGAGTCAATCTGCCAGTCATCCACACCATTAGCCGAGCGGGCCACACATAAGTGGGAATGCCCGCGCCGATCCTCCACGCGACACAAGAGCAGGGTGGTTCCATCCGGTAGCAATGTGGCACCGGGATTAAACACACTATTGACCGGATAGGGCCAATCGGCAGCGGTCAAGATGGGATTGAGCTTATGCCGGCGAAAAACTTCGGTGGGTTGATTGCTCATTGAGAGCGTGCCTCCACCGATTGGAGGGTGTTCTCAGCCAAGCGCAGCTCCAGCAAGGCCTGGAGAAAGGCTAGCGTAGACTCCGCACCCTGATTTTCGTTTGCGCGGTCGGGATGCAGACCGTCTCGACAACCACCTGTGGTCGGATCGTAGACGAGGAGGTTCAGGTCATTACGCCCGATGAACCACTCGAAGGCGCGGCGGGCTTCCTTGCGCCAGCGCTTCTCTCCCGTGGCGCGGTATGCCTCGAGGCAGGCCGAGACCATGGCCTGCGCCTCCACCGGCTGTTGATCGAACCGGGCGCGCTCACCGCCCCGCTGATAAAAGCCGTTTGATCCGATGGGGACAAAATGTCTGCCCTCCGCGTCAGCGCACTGTAAGTCAGCCAGCCAGCTAAGCGACTCCAGTCCAGCCTCAGTCATAATGTCATTCGGTATCCATTGGCCGCACATGAGTAGGGCATGCGGTAGAACGGCGTTGCAATAGGTCAGCCCGTCTTCGTACCAGCGCCATTCATCCAAGCGGTGGCTTTCATACAACGTCAACAGCCGTCCACCCAATTCCTCCCGAACCTGACTTACCATGCGATCACCGGCAAACCGCCGAAGATACTCGTGAATGCCGATGAGGGCGAAGGCCCAGGCCCGTGGGCTGGTCGTGTCGCGAATGGCGGGCAGGGATTGCTCAAACACACGGCCAGCCATACTATGGAGGGCCGGCGAGCTAGAGCGGCCCAACATGGTGCCTAACGCCCACAGCGCACGACCGTGGCTGTCGTCTGAACCGCTATCTTCCAGCCAGTGGCGCTGGTAGTCCATAAAGTTGCGAAAGCGTCCGGTTTCCGCATTGAAGGCATACCAGATGAAGGCGAGATAACGGGAAGCCAGTCCTGATGCCTCGCCACTGCCCAGTTCCTCCAGCAGAGCGCTCACCATCAGAGCGCGGGCATTGTCGTCTGTGGTGTAGCCCTCACGATAGTTGGGTACCGTGAAAAGGGCGTGCTGCAACATGCCGGTCTCGTCGGTCATGTGGCGCAAGTGATCGAGTTTGAGGGGCGGTAATTCGCCCGGCCGTTGGTCGAGTGGTTTGACTGCAAAGTCGGGCGGGGTCAAATGTCGGCGTTCGGCGCGGGCACGCTCAAAACTGTCCATGTAGCGACGCGCCACCTGCGGCCAGATCATCGCCCGCCCAAACAGATAAGCACGCTTGCGCATGGCGTGGCGGTTGGACTCGTTGTCCAACAGGTCAATCACTTGCTCGGCCAACGCCGCCGGATCATGAAACGGCACCAGCACCCCGCGTTTTTCGGCCAGCATCTCTTCTGCATACCAATACGGGGTCGAAATCACGGCCTTGCCCGCCCCCAGGGTGTAGGCCAGTGTGCCAGAGGTGATCTGCGCCGCGTTGAGATAGGGCGTGATGTAGATGTCTGTGGCGCTGATGAACTCGATGAGTTCTTCCAAAGTGACAAAGCGGTTGTAGAAGATCACCTGACCTTCCACGCCTTTCTCCTGGGCCAGCCATTGCAGGGACAACCGGTAGGTTTCACCTTCGTGTTGGATCACATGGGGATGGGTCGCGCCGAGGATGATGTACACCACGTTGGGATAGCGGGCCACAATGGTGGGCAGGGCGGCGATGACGTTCTCGATTCCTTTGTTGGCCGAGAGCAATCCAAAGCTGAGCAAGACGATTTTGCCCTCGACTCCAAACAGGTCTTTGTGAAAACTTGGGTCTACAAATGGCACATCGGGGATGCCGTGTGGGATCTGATCAATCTTCTCGGGTGACACGCCATAGACCTCTTGCAAGAATTCCGCGCCGCGCTTGCTCATAACGACTAACCGATCTGACAATCCCGCAACTCCTTCCAACACCCTGCGTTGATCGGGGTCGGGGTCGTGCAGAATGGTGTGTAAGGTTGTGACGATGGGCATACGCAATTCACGTAAGAGGGCTAGGATGTGGCTGCCAGCCCGCCCGCCGAAGATGCCATACTCGTGTTGCAGGCACACGAGGTCTACGTTGTTGATATTTAGGAAGTCGGCGGCGCGGCGATAAGAGTCAATATCCTTCTCCGTCAGTTCAAATCGAACGCGGGCCGGGTAGGGGTAGCCGGCCTCGATGTCGTTGACGGGAAGAGCAATACACGTTGTTCCATCGTATTCGGCGGCGATGGCCTCACACAAGTCGGTGGTGAACGTGGCGATGCCGCACTGTCGCGGCAGGTAGTTGCCGATGAATGCAATGCGGTTGATGGTTGAATGGGTTGAGCCGTGTTCCATAATAAAATCTCCTTCTGGCACTCCTATGCCCCTTTGGGTTGCCTCTTTGCGACGGGTGCCATGGCTATATCAAAGTCATCTGCGTCTTTAGTCCCATACCGCCCGAGATGCTTCCGGCCGAAGGCCTGCCAACGCTGCATCTAGGCTATATCGCGCAGAAGCGCGGCTACGGGCGGGTGTCATTTAAATAATCAGGTTCCGGATCCGAAATCCCCTCTCCTTACCCCACCCTCTTAAAGTCGATATATCCGCGCTCGACATCCGCCCGGATCAGCTGCACGCGGGGCCTGTGACCGACGTCTAAACCTTCAAAACCACTCACCAGTCTACCTTCAATGGGCGGATGCAGAAGGCAGACCCACGTGCCCTTGTCAGATGCGCCAGTAACGATGGCATCGAACCGCTCTCCGATCCTTGATTCCAACAGCATTGCTGCTGCGGATTTTCCGACCTGCCGTTCGACCTTCCTTGCTGCGTCCTCCTCTTCGGTGCAATGCTTTGCGAGTGCCTCCAATTCATCATTCTCATAGGGGAGGGAACGTCCCGCCATCGCTGCTTTCAGCAACCGCTGCGTGACCAGATCGGGATATCGGCGATTCGGGGCTGTGGAGTGACTATAATCACTGACCGCAAGACCGAAGTGCCCGGCTGCGCTGTCTCCCGGAAGTTCGACGACGTATTCACCAGTGCCCATCAGCTTGATGATGCTAAGGGAAAGATCGGGAAAGCGGAGAGGATCGGCGGCTTTCGCCAATACCAGGAACTGCTCCAGGGCCTTTAAGTCGGGCTCCTGGGGCGGGGTGAGGCCTTGCTCTGAGGCAATCTCTATGATCCGGTCCCAGCGTTTGGGTGTGCGGAGAACGCGCCTCAGCGACGGAAACATTTTGGACGCGAGGTACCGTGCGGTAACACCGTTTGCAGCGATCATGAAGTCCTCAATAAGATCTTTGGCCCTGTTCTTTCTTTCGACTTCAAAGTCCTTGAGATGATCTCCATCAAACACCGGACGTGCTTCTATTGTTTCGAGATTAAGCGCACCGTGCATGTGACGGAGGGCCTTTAGCTTTTGGGCCACACGGTCCTGGAGCTGGAGGTTCTCGTCAAGACCCTTGACCGCTCCGATCCCTTGCGGCATCGGCCCGTTACCCTCCAGCCAGTCGCCAACGCTGTTGTAGGCAAGCCTTGCATGATTGCGGACCGTCGCTCCATAGAGGTTCGAAACCCGAAGCGATCCATCCCCGGCGATGACCGTTTCAATGACGATGGCAAGGCGGTCTGATTCATAGTTGAGAGAGGTAAGGTCGGTCGAGAGTTTCTCGGGAAGCATCGGAAATATTTCGGCAGCGGTGTATACCGAGGTGGTATTCTGCCGGGCGTGATCGTCAACTGCTGACTGCTTCTTGACAACAGCGTCTACATCAGCAATGGCGACAAGGATCTTTACGGCCCCTTCGGGCATGGCTTCGGCAACGGTAAGCTGGTCCAAATCACGCGAAGAATCGTTGTCTATAGAGCACCAGATAAGGTTTCTGAGATCACGCGTGGATTCTTCAACTTGTGTTGCAGGCCCCTGTATTCTGTCGAGCTCGGCAAGTGCCTGAAGTGAGAAATCCGGAAGAAGTCCTCTTTCAAGCATCGCCCGACGCGCAATTCTTTGTAAGATAAAGCGGTGTTGTCTGTCATCTGTGTCCGTCATAATTTCACCTGCCTGTAACAGATTACCTTCGCCATTTCCGCTGTGATAATGTAAACCATAATAATTATTCCTATAAGCAGATGGAACGAGATCGGCGGCGGGCTGAATCCAAAAATCTCGTCCGCGGCCGTACACTCCTGGCATAACGCGTCCCTTTGTTCATATGCTGTTCGTTAGCCGTTTGGAGAAGCATGATGTCCAGTGTCATCACGATTATCTACGTACTCAAATAAATCCCCCACCTGCACTTTTAGAGCTCTACAGAACTTCACTAAGGTCGCTTCATCAATTCCTTTCCAATTCTCATGGTAATACTTGTTTATCGTGTAAGTGGAGAGCCCGCTTATCCTAGCAAGCTCCAGTTGAGATATTCGTCGCTCTCCAAGGATTCTTGATAAATGACACTTTATCTTACCCACTTTATCCGTATCTCTTCTCCAGACTTGGCTATTTTAATGTATATTTTAGTGATATTAAATAAATATGTCAAGATATTATCAATATTTATTAAAATACCTGTTGACACTGCTTTTTAAATATGCTATATATATTATTAAAATTCAACTGCACAACAGAGGTAGGTATGTCATTTATAGCTTGGATTGTATTATTAGGTTTGGTTGCTGGGTTCATTGCCAGCAAGCTAGTCAACTTATTTGGGATGCATGGTGTAACGGGCTTGAATATCTATAGCTTGGTCGTGGCCATAGCCGGTGCCGTAGTTCTTCTCGTACTCTATCATGCAGTCCGCCGCGTGGCCTATCAAGCTTAACCGAGAGCAAGGTATCTCTAATGTAAGAAGTATCAGTACCACCCCCAGCTTCGTGTTAAATAAAACAAAAGGTAGGTGAACTACATGACAGAGCATCAACATAAGTGTAAATACTGTGGTAAGACTTTTACTTCGGAGGGCGAACTCCAACCGCATGAGAGGCAATGCAAAGACTGGCACCAAGATGGTCACATTGGGGAGAAAGGAGAGGTGGCGATGGCAAATCATAGAGAGGGTGTCCACACCGTATCCGGGACCGGCAGAGCGTTTTGGGGCCCTGGGGACATGTATAAGTTCCTGATCACTGGCGAGCAATCCGACGAGCGTTTTTCGTAATGGAGGCGCTTGTGCCTCCGGGAGGCGGACCACCGCCTCATATTCACCGTCGCGAAGATGAGACGTTCTACATCTTGGATGGGGAGTGTAGCATCCGGGTCGGGGAGAATATGCTCGCGGCGTCATCGGGGGGTTTCATCAGCATTCCGAGGGGCACTCTGCACTGCTTCAAGAACGAGGGGATCAGAACGATGAAGATGATCCTGACGTTCGTGCCTGCTGGAATAGAGAAGTACTTCGAGGAGGTGTTTGAA